>CAJKZL010000396.1 GCA_905204385.1 uncultured Odoribacter sp.
CGGAGGATATCTCCCGGGCGGACATTCTGAGGATAGGACACAAACAATCATGCTACACGCCATCTGTTTCCCGAAAACCTTACGTTATCTTTATTTGGACAGCAGACTAGCGAGAGATAGAGAGGGTTATGCCGGAATCGGGGATCTTATAGGAATAAAAAACGAGGATCTCTTGTTGGAAATTTTATCCTGAATTTAGAGCAATGAGAAAAACCTGCCTCTGTCCTTCCAAATCCGGTATGCTTAAGGCCAGGGCATAAAGAAACTCCCCGCATGATTCGGATTCAGTTTTTTAATAGAGTGTTTAGAAAAAACAGAACCAGCGGATACAAACCTTTCAATTTAAGCTGAAGCAATTGTTTGGCTTTATTTTTTTGAACCCTCACCGTATTCACACTGAGGTGCAATTCTTCGGCAATCTCTTCATTACTTTTCTGTTCGATAAAAGCCAGTTCGAAAACATGCCGGCATCTGGGGGGCAGTTTTTCCACCGCCTTCATGATCTCCTGATAAATTTCAGAACGGATGATATGAAAAATGAGATCGTCTTCCTTCAATTTATCTTGTTGGATCCGACCAAGAATAGTTTGGTGGATCTCTCCGAGTTTTATTTCATTCAGACAAGCGTTACGGACCGCTTTGTATAGGTAGTTCTTGACAAATTCTTCGCTCGCACCCCATAACTCGCTATTGTCGATGATTTTGACAAAAACAAGTTGCACAACATCCTCCGCTTTCAAAGAATCTTTCAGATAACCGTATGCAAAATGACACATCGTCCGATAATAGGTCCTGAAACAAGTATCAAAATTTGTATCCATCCAACCGCAGCATTTACTTGATGCACAAATATAAAAATAACTTTAGCTGCAATGCCACAAATAAAGTTATAAATTTCACAGAAATTGATCAGAAATAAAAATTTATTTTAGGCATATCTCTATTTATGCCCATAATGCCCGGCACTCCGGTATTCATTCGGATAGGAAAAACTCTAAACATATCAAAATCAATTTTTGCATATTTTATATCCCATCTGAAAATTCCGCATAGGGCTTCCATCTTTATCCATTTCTTCTTGGGGAGAATTTTTGAAATAAAAAGAGCAATAAAAACCTATGTTTACTTGAGCGTCCGAAACTTTTACGTTACATTTATATCATGATAAAAAGCTGCAAGACTTATGGAAGAATATTACCAGGAAAAAGAAAAGGAGGAACATTCATGAATACAAAAACTTTATCGGAATTAGAAGACAAGTATATCGGAAAACAAGGTACGCCCCCACGTATCGCTTACGAAAAGGAAGTATCCGATTTAATGATAGGTTTTCAGGTGAGAAATGCCAGGCTCCAACTTGACCTTACCCAAGAAGAATTGGCTGAACGTATCAATAAAAAACGGACTTTTATTTCCCGCATTGAGAACGACGGAAGTAATCTTACCATCAAAACTCTCCGTGACATTGTGGAGCGTGGATTAGGAGGAAAACTAAATATCGAGGTCCAGTTATAGTCCCTTGTATATTAATCGTTACAGCCGACTGGCTGCAAATTATGGCCAGTTGGCTCCATCCAAAATCTGACGTGTCCTCTCCGAAATCTTTAACAATCGGAAAACAAACAATAGTAACAACCGTAAAAGATACTGATAAGAAAAAACTTTGTCAATACTCCTAAAATAGTCACACACTTCCCCACCAAAAATCTCCGGCTGCCGCTTTATTGGCCGGCAGCCGGAAACTCCCGGCCCTTATTCGACAATCACCCGGAACAAGTCCGGGACAATCCGGTCGTAACCTTCATTCTTCACCTCCAGACTCACCTGATAGGTTCCAACGGGGAGGGTATGATCCCAACCGATCTCGATCCGGCCTTTCCCACTGATCCGGAATTGCCGGGCAATTTCCTCCGGCACGGTTCGTCCGCTTACACCTTTCACATCAGCAATGCGGTAAAAAATAGGGAAAGTACCTTCTATTCCTTCTATCTCCGTTCCCTGCCAGGGCATTTTCAACTCCATACGGTTCATGTCGGCCGGCAAATCCGGATTTAGTATAGCCTTCACGACCAGCGAATCAGGGACATATTCCGCGAAATCCGTATCCAGATATCCCACAGTAACTTCTTTGCATCCTGTCAGCAGGACGATTACACCAATCCATAGTATTCCGATATATTTCATAGAATTATTATTTTTATCGGAAGCAGCCAACCCATACTTTCGGCTCCTCTGCCAGGAGTTGCCTGCTTCTCTATTCAACATCAGTCTTTCGGGTTCACCAGCTGGAAGGTAGAACTCAATGCATGCACCATACCCGTATTCGTTACATGCCCGGCAGAAACAACAGTGGCCAGATGCCCGGAGGAAAGGAAATGGATACCCATTCCCTCCGGACCGATATCCGGTATGCCATTCACCGCGGTTTTCGTTCGGTAAACCCTTAATTCCAAGTCACTCAGCGTCCGCACCACTGTACCTCCTTCGAGCGTCCCTTTCACTTCGTAGTCAAAATCCTCTTTCTGCCGGCTGCCGGCCACCACGTATGCCAGCACCAACTCCCGGCATTCCTCTTCCGGTATATCGCCGACTGTCGCATACAACCTCTTCCCTTCGCTGCCTGTGGTCTTAAACAAAAACTGGTAAATACTCAGGTTTGTCGGAGCAAAAAAAGTAATCTCCGGACAGTCCGGGTCTTCTCCCCGAAAAAGGCTTTGCAAACCCGCCCGGCCGATCAGTTCCACCGTGAGACTCCAGTTATCCGGATCGTTTTCCAAAAATTCCAGCATATTCCCATCAAATACCGGATTGGGTACGCCCTCATCGATGAAATAATCCTTGCATCCTGTTCCACACAAACAGCACAACACCATCACCATTATTTTTATCTTTTCCATAACTTATTCGTTTTCAATTAAAACCATGTGATTTCCAATATACATTTTGCCGCATGGGCGGATTATTCGTAAAGGCATTCGTCGAAACCGGAAGATAAAGAGCCCCGTTGTCCACTTCTTCGTCCGTCAAAGTGCGAAAAGCGCCCTTCAGTTTCGTACGGTAGGTTCCATTACGGACAATATCCCAGTAGCGGATACAGATCCCTTCCAGCAACAACTCCCGGTCGCGTTCCAAGGCAATCGCTTCAGCCAAATCCCCTTCGGCTTCCGTATATTCCTTTGCCCGGGCACGGCGGCGGATGAGATTCAGGTCGCCGATGGCTCCGGCACGGTCGCCCGTTTTCAGCCGCAATTCCGCCCGCAGCAAAATGATGTCCGCTAAACGGATCAACACATCGTTCTCATCATAAGTTTTCATCCGCCCGGCTAATATTCCCTCGGTATATACCACCGGATGGCGCCATTTATAAATGTAAGCACACCCCTGCGTAACGGAAGTGCTGACCTCGGCCATCGAATCGAGACAATAGAAATACTCCTGCCGCCTCAGATCCGTTTCGTCCGGATAAAGCTCATACACCAGACTGTTGGTTATAGCCGTCGTGCGGCGTGTAGCGGGAGTCGTACGGGGTTGTACAGGCCAGGTCTGGCACAGCCCCGCCATATAACTACCCGACGTCTTGCTCTCCCCCTTCGAATCGTCGAAATCCAGTTCCAGAATCCCCTCTACGCTATTGCCGTGCATCACTTCCGTACAGACCTCCGCAGGGCTTGCCACAAGTGCGTACCCCCCTTCACCGATTACCTCATCGGCAGCCCGGATACCCTTTTCGAACAATTCCGGCTCCCCGTTCAGCGCCCCTTTCCAGGCGTACAGATGTGCCAACAGCGCATGCGCCGTACCACGCGAAAAATATTGTTTCGAACCGATAGCCGCTCCCCGCGAATCTTTCAGTTCCGCAGCCGGCGGAAGCAAGGTGGCAGCCCTTT
>CAJKZL010000397.1 GCA_905204385.1 uncultured Odoribacter sp.
GAAGCATGAGCAGTCAGTAAATCCACCATCGTATTGGCTGCCAGATAAGCATGCCAATGGGCATCTATCATCCCGGGCATCAGAAACTTTCCCCGTCCGTCGATGACTTCCACCCCTTCGCCCACCGGAATCGGTTCGGCCGATATTTTACGGATAATATGATCCTCGATCCATACGTTTCCGGTCAGAGTGTTCGGATTTTTCCCGTCAAAAATAACGACATGTTGTATCAAAACCCCTTTTCCCATAGCGAACAACGGCAACAAAGCCCATAAAATAAGTGCATATAATTTTCTCATTACCGAAATTTTGGTGATGTCCCTCATTCCTTTTCAAGGATTATACGCCCCTTACGCGGGAAAGTTTCCTATATACGATTTATCCGGAGTTCCTTGCGGTCGATGTAATGGGAATAGCGGAAAGCCGGCATCCCCAAAGCCATGCCGGCATGAACGCGTCCCTTAATTCCCAGCTTCTGCTCCAGAGTTCCCTTGCCTTCCTGTTGGATAGCCGTGCAAACAAAACCGGTATAAAACTGGCTTACCCCCAGACATTCCGCCATCAGCGATCCATTCTGATAAGCCAGATTGGCATCCTGACAACCGAACCGACTTTCCTTCGGAGTGTGGATAAAAAGTACGGCGGTAGCTTTGCGCAATATCAGATCGTTGCCCTTACGGTCCTCTTCCAACAAACGCAAAAACGTCTCCCGATAACGCAAAACCTCCGGCATGATTAATTTTATCAACGGACGCAACAAGGGATTGTTCATCTTCTTAAATACCCGTTCGAATACTTCCAGCGTAAATGTCGTAATCATCCGCAACCGGACGGGATCGGTGATCAGGGTAAATTCCACCTGTTGCAGATTGCTTGCCGTGGGCGCACGGTGGGCCGCTTCGACAATCTGACCGAGGTATTCTTCGGGAATGCTCTTCGCCGAGAAAGCCCGGTCGGACCGCCGGGCCTTGCACAACAACATCATTTGCGCGGCCGAAGGATAAGAACTATAATCGAAGGCATGCACCTTGTCGGCGGGAAATTCCGAATGTTCTACGGCTCCTGTCGGACAGACCGCCACGCAATGACCGCAAACAATGCAATTTTCAGGCTGCAAAACGCTGACCTCCCCGCCGGGTGTTTCCTGACCCAATATCAGGGAGGGACATATTTTTACACATTTACCGCAACGAATACATTTTTGCCGATTGATTTCCAGGGTGAATGACATGGTTTTGAGTTTTGTGTCCATGGTTTATAGTTTAAAGATTATAGAGCGATGTCGGGTGTAAAGGTCAGGGGATCAGGGGCTGGCAAACGGGGCAGTAATAGACGGTTCCGCCCAGGTAGGCCTCGCGCATGATTTCCCGGCCGCAAACCGGACAGGGATTTTTATAGGTGTTTTTTGATAAGGCCACTTTATACCCACCCCAATCGCCGAAAAAATCCTTTTCCGTATCTCTTCCGCCCAGTTCAATCATACGGTTCAACGTCTCCTTTATGCTATAAAGCAAATCATTTTTTTCCAAATCGGTCAAAGTGGATATTTTGCGCTTAGGGTGTATGCCTGCATGAAACAGGATGTCCTGTACCACGCCGTTTCCCAGTCCGGGAATCCGCTGCTCCGTCGCCAGCAATGCCTTCGCCGAAAGATCCTTGGTCAGGTCATGGACCATATCCGCAAAATAATGCTCGTCGAAAGCATCGGACAAGGGGCTTAGCTTTCGCATGCTTCCCTGATAATAAGGATTGTCGAACGCTCCCCGGAAAGCATAAATGGCCCCGTACATAGCTACCGTAAAAACCAAAAAACTCCCGTCGTCCAACACAACGATCGTCTGATATTTGGGCGGATATTTTTCTCCGGCACGATAATATCGCATATGGGTGCCGTCACTGATGAGCAGGTGGGTATCCCGATCCATCACCAGGTCGACAAATGCCCCATAGCCCCCGACAGCTTCGATCCGGCGGCCACATAAAAGGGCCGGGTAATGAACCGGATCCCCGTTATACCAGGTAAACTTGTGGGGACTGTTGGCACCGATCACTTGCGCAACCACTTTTCCGGTGAGAATTCCGGCGGCCTGACGGCTGATGACAGCGGATTCGGGAATTTCAATCATAAAAAAATATGTAGGTGAATGTTATTTTATCGGAGTTCTTTTTTCAAAATACTGTATACCTGAATATCGGTATAGGTTCCGGAAGCCAGCAATTCCCCGTCCCTTTCTTTTCCTTCCGGGGTAAATCCCAGACGGCAGGGTATGGCGTTGCTCGGACGATTACCGACAGCACAACGGATTTGTATGCGGTTCATGCTTCTGTTCTCCACCGCCCAGCGGCAAAGCAAATCCACGCAACGGGTCATAACACCTTTTCCCTGATATTCAGGCAAAAGCCAATAACCGATCTCCGTACGGTGATTATCTAGATCAGTAGTGACGAATCCCACCAATCCGCAAAATTCGCCGTCTTTCTCAATAATGAATACCAGATTGCGTTCCGCATAAGGCACTGCCAGCACTCCCGCCAGGAAAGCTTCCTCATCCTCCTCCCGCTTCAGGTGTGCGACAAAAGGCAGCCAGGTGACCAGATAATCCCGGTGGCTGTCGATGGCTTGCCAGATCACCGAAGCATCTTCCAGCAAAGCTTCCCTTAGGGTATAATCTTCAAAGACTACGATTTTATTCTTCATATTATGATATGTTTGCCAACCGTAAAAAAATGCCTTCCCCCGGCATCCGGACGAATCGCCTGTTCGTGCCGCATTCCCTCTGCGTTCACGCAAACAAAAATACGGAAACAAAATCATTTTTTTATCTTTGCGGAACATTAATACTCTATAATGATTCATTTTTTCCCACATCCCGTTTCCGGTTCCTTGCCTGCCCGGTTCACCGATCCTTTCGGTTATACCCCTCACCCGCTATGTATCGAAGCGGCGGCCATCGTGCAAAACTATCTCTGCGGCATGGACTTTTGGAAGAAAAATCCGGAAGAGGGAAAAATGTTCGGCGTGCTCATCGTGAAAACCCCGCAAAGGGAAACCGGTTTTTTGGCCGCCTTTTCGGGCATTCTCGACGGAAGCTATCTACATCCCTGGTTTGTGCCCCCGATCTATAACCTGCAGCAGCCCGGCGGTTTCTTCCGGAAAGAAGAACACCATATTTCGCTCCTCAACGAAAAAATCCGGCAGCTCGACGCTTCCTCCGAATACCGGGAAAGCCTGCAAGCCCTCGCCCTGGCCGAACAGGAGTCAGCCTGCTCGTTATCGGCTGCCAAGGCCCGATTGAAAGCAGACAAGCTTGCCAGAGACTCACGCCGGCGTCAGGGAATATCCCCGGGTGAAGAAGAACTGCTCATCCGGGAAAGCCAGCAGGGGAAAGCTGCCTATAAGCGGCTGGAACGGCAATGGAAAGACCGGATAGCCGGGTTACAAAGCAAAGCCGGTAGTTTCAGCCGGCAGATCGAAGCGCTGAAACAGGAACGCCGGCAACGGTCGGCCGCACTCCAACAACGTTTATTCGAACAATTCCGCCTCCTGAATGCAAAAGGAGAAACGAAAGACCTCTGCAGCATCTTCCGGGAAAACGACCATTCCCTCCCCCCTGCCGGAGCGGGAGAATGCGCCGCCCCCAAGCTGCTGCAATATGCCTACCACCATCAGCTTCACCCGGTGGCTATGGCCGAATTCTGGTGGGGGGCTTCCCCTAAAGCGGAAATCCGCAAGCAAGGGTATTTTTATCCGGCTTGCAATGCCAAATGCGGTCCTATTCTGGGTTTTATGCTGCAAGGATTAAATCTGGACTCTTCCCCCGACGAGGGTGCGGGAAACCAGGATTTTCCCGAAATCGTTTATGAGGGCGATTGGCTGCTGGT
>CAJKZL010000398.1 GCA_905204385.1 uncultured Odoribacter sp.
ATTGCTAACAAGGCATTTGTTTCTCATTGTGAAGTAGAGAGTTGTATGATAAACAACGTACCTTATTTCAATGTTGCTTCGCGATATGCTATCGTACAATGGCTTTTGTTCCGTCTCAACGTATATGAATACTCCCCTCAAGGCATGACCGGATTGGTTAATTACTTTTTCGAACATGACCAATATGAACTACCGGCCGACTATACCGTATCGGACAGACCACCCCTTCCGATGCCGGCTCAGGTAAAATAATAGAGCTTTAAGCCGAATAAAACATCAGATCCTGTCATAACTTACCGTTTAGCCGGAACATTATGGCAGGATATCTTTTTTAGAAATCTGCATAATCATAACTAACAGTACCAGATTTCGCAGTCGATTTTTTAAATAACGGAAAGCATTTTTCTTATGGGTTTTGACAGTAAGCACAGACAGATTCAGCAGTTGGGCTATTTCCTGATTTTTCTTACCCTCTAAAGATAAAAGAATGACCTCCTGGCTACGTTGCGGCAATTCACCGATGGCTGCGTACAACTCCCGCAATATTTCTTCCTCTTGCACTGAAAAATCGGGTAGTTTTTGTTCATAAAGCACATGTGCCATGTATTTTTCTTCGACTGCCCGGTGTTTCCAGTAATCTGCACAACGGTTCGAGACGGCTTCGTACAAATAAGCTTTAAATCCGTTGATAGAATTGTATTGTTTGTTACTTTCCCAGATATTGATAAAGATTTCCTGCACGATATCTTCAGCCACCTTGTGATTTTCCACTCTGCGTTCTGCAAAAAGGACAAGGTAACTATAAAATTGCTGAAAGAGTTTATGATAAGCTTGTTCGTCTTTCAAGTTAAAGCGCTGCAAAAAATCTTTCTGTTCGCTCACAGTGTCTTCCGTCGTTTTACCGAACAAAATAAAGGATTAATAATAGATTTTCCAATTTATATTCCAAATTCTTTTGAAAAACTGTGTCAGCAAAGTCCATACTTTATTCTTTTTCTTCGCTGACACAGTTCAAATTACAACTTCAATGTCCAGGGACACCTTCTCTTATGGCTGTGGTTTCTTAAATTCCTTGAATACCCGCTTTATCTCATCGACATAGTCCAGTTTTCCCAGGTAAAAAGTTCCACTTCTCTCTCAACTGTCGGCCAATAACTTGAAGTATACACTTTCTTTACGATTTTCGGTTGGCGTCCCCTATACATAAATCGGGTTACACGATTTTAAATGTTCCTCAATAACCCTCGGACACAAGTTAAAAATTTCATTTACCTTTTCAGCAATTTCTACATCTGTCAGGTTTACTTTAGCAGTAACATGGATATTCACATACATTCCTACAGGACGGGCAATACCGATAGCATAAGAAATCTGAATCAATCTCCGATAACAAATATACCCGTAGGATTAACAAAAAGGATTATATTTTTATCAAATAAATTTTGGACCCGGCTAGGCAACGGGGCTTTCACCTGGGGCAATAAGATATCTATAATATCTTTTTTTATCCATTCCACCATTCCCTGATCTGCTTTCAGATGAGCCTCCGTAGTTTCATTGTCTGGCCTGATGAAATCGTCATGCTGGGTAGAAATGACAATCGTATATATACGGGTCGGTTTGCCGTCATCTCCATACTCAATGGTAACCTGTGACTTAGAATCCGGACGTAAATAGTGCATCAATTGGCCTTATAAATAAATTTGCAGCAGGAGGACGTGAAGAAGCCAGGTAAGTTTTTAACTGCCGAAAATGCCCGGTTATCTTCGTCTGCAATCAATACAATTTCATGTCCCCGTTTTACGGCAATCCGCCCGATCATTTTACCCATCTTGCCGTATTGCTCCTTATCATTTAAATAAAAAAAACTGGGGACGTCCGTAAAGACGGAAATCCTTCACACATCCGGCCGATTCCGGATTGCGCTGACGGATGCGGAAACCCTTCACCGTACGGATTTCGCCCAGATCGATAATCACCCGGTGCGGATGCAAAGGCTGCGCCCCCTGCCATTGCGAATGCCAGTAAGTATTCACCTCGTCATCGATCATCTGCTCGGCATATCCCTCGCCTTCCTCTTCCGTGCTCACATAGACCACTTTCCAATCGTCCTTATTCACGGGTTGTCCGTCCTCACCCAGCAAATCAATTTCAGAAATACACGAAAACCGGTCATCATAGGAAGTCAGGGATTCAAAACATAAGTGGCGCAAAGTAGCCGTCTGCTGAAAACCATACTCCTGCCAACCGCTTATTCGTTCCATCTTTCCGGAAAAAATCATATCCCCCTGCTCCAGCACAGGCAATTTTGAATAATCGCGCTCCGGACGTAACCGGGCATTCTTATCCACCCCGTTCTCATCCAGTATGGGCCGGTCTAAACCGGCAACGCTACGGTGACCGGTATCTTCCATTTCAAAAACAACAATCTCATTTCTCCCTTTCCTAAGCCACGGAGCAGGAACATAAAGCGTTTGCTGGGGACCGATATTCCAGTATTTTCCAAGCGATTTTCCGTTCACCCACACAGCCCCTTTGCCCCATCCCCGCATATCCAAAAAACAATCGCCCACTTCAGCCAATTCCACTTCTCCGCGGAAAAAGGCCGGTTGCCGCCTAAGCTCCCTTTCCTGCCATTTCACACCCGAAAAATCAGCCCGATACAGAGGCAGGGAAGTAATCTTCCAATCCGTCAGCACAGTCCCGTCCAAAGTCACCTTCTCCGTGATCCCCTTCAAATTGTGCTGGATATCACTGCCATAATTTACACGTCCCACATTTTCCACCAGAATCTCCAACCGGGCAGGCACCTCCTGTATATCCACCGGCAATTTATACTGACGATGACGACGGTCTAAACTACCGACCTGTTGTCCATTCACCAGCACAACAGCATAGTCGCGCAATTCCCGGATCACGAGATTCCCCCTGACCGGATGGTCCACAACCGATTCGTAATGAATATAACCGACATCCTGTCCCAGATCTTCCATAGTCAGGGGCCTGGCAGATTTCACCCGTTTGCCGTACAAAGCCGCCAAAGGCGCACTTTGAGTCAGATTTACTTCAGGAAAAGAAATCACCGGATTCCCGGCAGGAATATCGGGCAAGGTTTCGCCCGGAGGCAAATGTTTCTGAATAACCTCCCGGAAAGCCTTGTATTTCGGCGTAATATTGCCATACTCGCCCAGAGGGGCATCATAATCATAACTGGTAGGCTGAGGCGCATAACCATAAGATGTATTCGCCCCATTGGTGTACCAAAAATTCGTCCCCCCGTGAAACATATAAATACTCACAGAAACATCATGTCCGAGCATCCAATCCAACTGCTCGGCCGGACGCCTGTAATCACGGTAAGAATGCCGGTTTCCCCATACATCAAACCAGGCAGGATAAAACTCTGCAACAAAATAAGGCCCTCCGGGCTGATACCGGTCCACCGTCTTGAAAATATCTTCCCCGACAGCCCCGTTCACCGTAGGTAACGTCCCGTCCACCTGTCCGGCAGGCAACTGACCGGCTCCGTCGCAGGTCATCAGCGGAACATTAAAACCGGCATCCCGCAATAAATCCCGCAATTTACCCAGATACACCTTATCAGAGCCATACGAACCGTACTCATTTTCCACCTGAACCATCAGGATATTACCGCCGTTAGTCACAGTCAAAGGAGCCAACTCGTTCCCCAGGCGGCGGATATAGCGTTCACAGGCAGCCAGAAAAGCCGGATTATCACTGCGCCATACCATTCCCGAATCCTTTTGAAGCCAGTAAGGATAACCTCCGAAATCCCATTCTGCACATACATACGGTCCGGGACGCAATAAAACCCACAATCCTTCCTCCTGTGCATTACGCACAAACTCGGCAA
>CAJKZL010000399.1 GCA_905204385.1 uncultured Odoribacter sp.
TCGGATGGTTGTATTTCTTTTGTGTATTGAAAATATAGTTTGTTTCATGACAAAAGCGATTTCATCTGTTTTAAAACCTCCGCGTAAAAGGCAACAGGTTTGTATTTCCTTCTCATTCAGTTCCGGAAAATTTCCAATTAATCTTTTATGAAAATTTTCATAGACACAATCGATCATCTGATATAATTCTTCCCATTCCAACTCCATCGGCTGTAAATCACCGATAATTTCTTGATACATTTTCAAAAAAGAAATATTTTTGGGAATCTCCTGGCTGGCTATTTGTACAAGTTTGTGAGAAGTTTCAAGTTTACTCATTAAGAGAGTGCGAAATTTATTTTGTTGATTTTCCTGATCGGTACAGAGATTTTGCAAAGTTTCGATTAAACGTTCGTTTTCAATAAGTTGATCATTTTTTTTCTTTCGGGAAATGCTGAATGTAATAATAATTAAGCTGGAAAATAATATAAAAGTAAACAGTATTAAGAGGAAAATGATTCTATCCGATTTTAAGGAATCTATTTCATACACTAATTTAGCTCTACTGTAATCTTTAACAATAGTATTCAGCCGGGCATTTAGGGCATGGTATTGTATGCTATCGCTTAAGCGGGTGTAATTTTTGAATGCCCCTAAAACTTTCCTGTCCTGATCTGTTTTTAAATAGAAGATACCTTGCAACTTATAATATTGCAGCAATAACAGAGGATCCTGTTTAAGCTTATCGAAGGGTAAGCTGTTCAGAATCCGATAGGCAGAATCGAGCCTGTTTTTCTTTAAATTTCGATCAAGGTTTACCATATTGCTATAGAGCTGGGCAAGAGAATCTTCTGCAAAATATTCCTGAAGGTAATGGTATATTTTTTTTCTTATAATTTTTGCCGAACTGATATAACATTTTTGCAGATGAATGGAGATTATGATATTTTTCGGCTTTTTCCTTGAATAAATGAAAACAGCTGTCTGCTTGTGGATATTGCTTGGTAAACCAATGGCAGACAGCAGCTTTAAGAAGATCATGGGGGAGGGTATCAGATAACAAATAATAGTTTAAGGCTTTATGATAGGATTTAGAACCTTCGAGGAAGTCATGAGTTTTTAAATATATATTGCCTCGGTAGTAATAACTGTAAAATAAGAGAAGGCTGTCTTGTTGTTTGAGAGCGATTTCTTTTGCTTCATTAAGGCAAATAGCTGCTTCTTCGTATAATTTGAGGTTTGTAGAAATAATTCCATTGTAAAGGTAACTATAGGCAGCTTTATGCAGATCTTTTTTTTGTAGCCAGTAAGCCGGAGAGTTTTGAAGAAGAATAGTATGGTTTAAAGTACCTTCATTTTTGAAAGTAGCATGACATTTTAAATAATAATAAGTATAAGTTTGGGAAAGATTTAGCCGTGTCCTATCGTTTATCGAATCCAAATAGGTTAAACAAAGTTCGGGAGAATGATGGACGCATTTTTGGGCAGATTGCAGAAAGCTGTTTTCTGTACGGTTGCATGCAGAAAACAGAAGGATGAGGAATAATATTTCAATTATTTTAAACATAGAAATCAGCACCGGCATTCATACATATTGACAAATATAAATATTATAATTCATATTGTAAATAATTCGATGAAAATATTCTGAACTTCCCTCTGTGCTAAATTTCCGTATCAAACGATCTTGTGGTAATGGCAGGTCGTTAATTGCCCTTTTTTATCATGCAGATGCATGCCGTTGCCTTCACAATAGCGGAACATGCTGCAATCGGCACACTCGCCTTGCCGAGCCCACTCCCGGTTGCGGAAAACCTGAAAACGGTTGTTCCATACTTCCCAGAAATCGTCCTGATAAATATTGCCCTGGCTGAAATCAGCCCTTATGCTGGGGCAACCTGAAATACTGCCGTCGGCGCGGATGGAAGCGACAGAAATGCCGGCATTGCAATGATAAAAATGATCCCTTACTTTGCTTTCATAACTACCGAGAAAGCCCTCGCAGGCAAAACTAAGGTGCAGATTGCCTTCTTTACGGGTGGAGGCGATAAATTCTAAAAGCTGAGTGAACTGTGTGTTATCAAGCTGTAGGTCCGGGTCCGAGGCTGCACGTCCTGCCGGAAAAATGGTAAAAATGCGCCAATGCCTGACTCCGAGGCTTGCCAAATAATTGCCGAAATCGGCTAGATGGCCGATATTGCGGTTGTTGACACAGGTAACGACATCCCATTCTATTTCTTTTGTTCGGGCAAGTAAGCGTATTGCTTCGCTCGCTTTCGTGAAACTTTGAGGATGGCGACGGAGCCAGTTGTGTGCTTCTTCCGGGCCGTCGAGACTTACCGTGACACTATGTATTCCGGCACAAAGCAGGGATTCGAGACGTCGGGGATTGAGCATCAGTCCGTTTGTTACGATACCCCAGGGGAACTCACGGCGGTACAGTTCACGCCCTAAGGCTTCCAGGTCCTCACGCATCAGTGGTTCTCCACCGGTGAAGATGATAAATAGCCTATGCGGGTCTGTTTTCGGCAGGATGGTGTCGACAACCCGCAAAAAATCACTTCCGGGCATGTCCCGTAGGGTGGAATCACTCCGGCAATCGCTTCCGCAATGCCGGCAGGACACATTGCAACGCAGCGTACATTCCCAAAACAGGGTATGCAGTTCGTGCCGGCTTGTGCGTAAGTTTTGTTCCTGTCGGAAAAGTTCCAGGCCTAGTCGTTGACGCAGGCTGATTTTATGGTTCTTCATCTCTTGGTTTCAAAGTTATGGTGATAGATTTGTCCATGATCTTGCCGGTGTCGCCATTTTCAGAAGGGATGAGGGACTTTCCCGTAAATTCCACTCTGACCGTATCGGCTTGGTAGTGGGGAGCTGCATGTTCGATACCGGTATCGGCAATATGCAGCTCATATCGAACCGTGTCGGCAAGTATTCTGGGTTCGCCCCAGATAAATTCACCTTGTGAGTCGGTGTAAAGCGTGTCGTTCAAAACCTTGGTGATCACCGGAAGTTTAGCATTTGGAACGGCAATATCGCGTTTTGCGACAATCACACGTATGTCCGCCAAAGCTTGCTGCCGCGAATCGACGACTTTTCCTTTAATCGTAAAATAGGGCATTAGGGTGCCGTACATATACGTTTCATGAACCGGATCATCCCCATGACAGGATGAAAATCCCAGGGTTCCCAGCAGGGTGGATAGCAGCCAACCCCAGGTTTGAAGTAAAGAGTTTCTGAACGTTCTCATATTTTAAATATTAAAAATTTATCTGTATCCCGATCTGGCCGCTTAGGTTGAAAGCATGTCGTGAACGTATGGTTTCGATAGTTCCTTTGTAATCGGAATAGTAACAGATCCCTCCTTCTGCATATATTCCTAGAAAGCGGAAGAGAGGATAGGCAATGCCTGTTTTTGCCTTTGCGGTCCATAGGATTCCCGGAATGCGCAGATGATGTTTTCCATCGGTATTGCGGATATGTCCGGCGATATTTATTTCGGCAGCAATGCCGGTACTGAGATAACAATACGGTTTTTGCCAGTTTGTGAGGCGGTAGCTCACTCCTAGAGGTATGCCGAGCAGGTGGAGATGCTGACGCTGGACTACGCTGCCGTCGAACCTGTTTTTCCATTTGCTGTAAAGGTAAGTATAGCTTACTCCGGTTTGCAGGCTCCAGCGGTTACTCAAAGGACGGGCTAAGACAAAACCGAAGGATACAGGCATAAAATGTTTGGTTTTGGTATAGTCTTGCGGCGGATTCTCCCAGGTTGTCCTTGCCCGGGTCTTTAGCTTGTTTTGCACTTCCGGGGGCTGGGGACTTTCGGGCCGGGCATAGTCGTTGTATCGATAGTCGGCTGTGCTTCCTCCATTC
>CAJKZL010000400.1 GCA_905204385.1 uncultured Odoribacter sp.
ACTCTACGAACGATCTCCGTCTTATGGCTTTCCTTCGTCAACAATTCTTTTTGTTCCCTCCAATCGGTACGTTCCCTTTCATATAGCTTCCTTTGCCACCACCCCGTAAAAATCCATCCTAATAAGACAATCAGCAACAGTCCAAGCCATTTTGTATTTTCCCTTTTCCTTTCCATTTTAAAGCATCAGTATCTTTCCCCCTGTTTCCTGCATCCATTCTTTTATCTGATTCTCCACCTCAAGTGCGTCTCCTTTTTTTCCGCTTATCTCACACCGTCTTTTTTTTAGCCAATAAAGTTCACCAAGATGATTTTTCTCGCCCGTGAGGGCAGCTAATTGCACTATTTTTCCCCACCACCGATCAAAAACGTCGACCAATCTTTTCTTTAAACATATACGGCAAACTGCCATTCCCCATAGGGTAACTCCCCGCTTATCGTGCATTTTTTCATACTGTTGCTCTATCCTTTCCAATCCTCTCCATATTTCCGATTCAGCCGACACAACTGCTTCAAACCATTCCAACCAGCTTGTAAGCCGGTTTACGCCAAGTCTGTTCCTTAAATCTGCTACTCGCTTTAATTCTTCTTTCATGCGTTCTACATCATCATCCAGAAACGAAAGCCACACACCCAGTAACGCTACCACTAAGCGCTCCTGGCATCCCTTCCCGCAAACCCGGGCTAAATTCTGGTAAAATCTCTCTGCCTGCTCGTATTCCCCACAAAAAAACGCTGTTAAAGCCTGATAAAATACTCTTTCCTCACCTTCCAACATCTCTTTGCATAATCTAAAATCTCCCAGCCAGAAAGCTGTCACTCCCCGACAACCCTTTCCGTTTTCCATGCTTTCCGCGATTTTCATGGCCTGTCTGAATTTTCCTTCCAACATCAGAATATGCCACAATTCTTTTTTCCATTCCTCCTTTTCTTCTTCCGGAGAATAAGAATTATAAAATTTCAATAAAATCTTTCCCTCATAATTCCCCGACATCCGCATTGCCTTCAATTTTCGCCATCTCCATAAATACAGGTCAGCATCTTCCAACTTCAAAGCCCTTTCTGCACACTCCACACCCTTTCTGTAATCCATTTCGCTTTCTGCCTTGACAAAACTATATTCTAAATAAGTCAACGCTTGCTGAATCTCTCCCGATTGCTCATAATGCCAAGCCAATTCATAACCCACCTCATCCAATTTCCCAACGTACAATTCTTCCAAGGCTTCAGCCACTTGCCGATGTAGCATCATTCGCCTGGCCCCTCCCAATCCTTTATATAAATAATCCCGCAAAAAACTATCGGAAAAGCAAAAAGAGGTCATTAATTTCCCCTCTAAACGAAAACATTCGCCCTCATTCACCAAATGTTTTTGCCGTCCCAACTCATCGGTCATCCAATTTAACAATTCTTTTTCCTCTATCCCCGTGATCCTGCTCAAGACCGGCAACCAGAACTTTTGTCCCTGTACCGCAGCACAAGCCAATATTTCTGTTTGTTCCGTCCGCAAGGCCACCACTTCTTCGCGGATCACTCCTTCGATCCTCACCGGGAACATGTCCCAGTCTACAGGCAATGCAATTTGCCAGCCCTGCTGTTCATTTCCTTCCAACCGGCCATTTTCTTTCATCTCCCGAATCAGTTCGCGGATATACAGAGGATTTCCCCCGGTTTTCCGATATAAGCGATTCAAAAAATAACCATCTTCATTAATTTTTTCCAATGCCAGCAAATGTTCCGTCCATTCCCGACGTTCTTTTTCGTTACGCGCATCCAAGTCAATAAACACCTCTCCACAATTCACCTGGGCATGCGTCACAAAAGCTTCCAACGGATGTCTCTCTTCACCGGCACCAAACACCAGACCGGTACTGCGGTAACAACCGATCAACATTACAGGTAATCGCCTCAACCCATTTTGCAAACGTTGCAACAATTCTAAAGAAGAACGATCAGCCCATTGCAAATTGTCAATATAAACGATTAACCTGTATTGACCGGCCACTAATTTTAAAATCTCCAGATATTGATCGGTCAGCTTCAGCAGATCCGGCAACAGGGGATCACCATTTTTCAACATCTCGATCTTTTTCCGCAAGCCGCTTTCTTCTACCACTTTCTCTCCAATTGTATTGATCAATCCTCCCAGCGGTACAAAATCTCCAATCAAATCCGGAGCAACTTTCAATAATACATCCGCCGAGGCACCGAATACCCTTTTCCACTTTTCCTTCCGGTTACGTTTGTTTCCCCGGATGATACCCACTTCCCGGATCATTTCCTGCAGTATATCCTTGAAAGGCTGGTATTCTCTCCCGACCAGGGTACACGAACACCCTGTCACTAACACATCCTCATCCTGAGCTTCAATTTCCTCCAGAAAATGCTCCACCAATACCGTCTTGCCCATTCCGGTTTTGCCTACTATGAATCTGATCTGGAATCCCCTGCTATCCAGCATCTCATAAGCCTCACGTAATTTAATCAGTTCCTTTTCTCTAAATAAATACGGCATACCGTCGATAATATGGAGATAATAAAACTAGTTTACATATTTTTCGTACGCCTTCTGCATCTTCACATCATATTGATTGGCAGCGTATCCTTTCCCGTTATAACCCCGGGCAAATTTCGCCCAATCCTTTGCCCTTAGAGCAACAGCCAGATTATTTTTCAAAATAAAACCGGCGAAGGCATCCAGGTGATCTCCTTCACTTCGGTTCATAGCCTCCACAAATTCATCGATATTTTTATATCCGCAAACTTCGGCATTCGTACCCATAATCTGGAACATGCCGTAAGAAGCCGAACGGTAAGCGGCCCTACAGACAGCCGACATTTCTTCGGGCGTTTTTCCGATCTTCTTCGCTAATGCCAAGGCCTTCTCCAGTCGTTCATATTCTTTTGTCCCCCCTTTATAATGATTCCGTTCCCATTTAGGATACAATATATCCTCATTTCCTGGACGATACTGTTCCGGATTCACCGCAAAAGGCAGACAGGTCAATTGTTTCCAGAAAACATGACCTTCGAATAAAATCCGGGGCCTGCCGTCTTCCAGAAATCCTCCGCGACCACCGGTTTCTACTTCTTGAACCGCCTTTACGGCGGCTGCTTCTACCCCTAATTTTTCCGCCGCCCGGATAAAATCTTCTTCTTTCAATTTTTCTATCGACATAACGTTACCGACTAATTTTAGATTTAAAAATCATACCTTATAACACCTATAGGATGGGATTTACGATTTCGGATTAACTCTGCTGTTTTTTCCTGCTTCAGCCATCATGCAATCCAAAACCGTAAACCCTAAAAAGCTTTATTTTATAGCTTCCAATTCATACAATTTCTTGTACAAACGATACATAATCTGGAAATATTCGTAACCGGTAAATGCTCCATCGCATCCCACCCCTACGCTTTGGTTACGATTGTTAAAAAACTGATAATCGATAATTTCTCCCGTCTGTACCAATTTCGGGAAAAATTCTTCCTTCCAGCGTTTCATATCTTCGCCGGAAAAACTCGCACATCCGGTCTCTTTGGGAAAGCACGACAGGTATTTTTCCAGCATCTGTGTACATTCCATAACCAACGTTTTTTTCTCATCCAAACCTTTTCCCAATAAATCTTTAAAATCCATACCTTTAAAATTTAAAATTAAACTTATATACTGCTACACACTAAATCACTTCACAAACCTTAACTCCTTCATCTTCACCTTGAGTTCAGGAATAGTTATTTCCATCACCGCGACTTCTTTTGTACCGGTTTTCACTTTATCCGTAAGCACCTATTGTCCTTTTCCAGCTTGTAAAACATTGGTATAAAAGATACTCCCGG
>CAJKZL010000401.1 GCA_905204385.1 uncultured Odoribacter sp.
ATTCTGCCACGATATAATACATTTCCGGAAGACGGATCAGGTTAATTCCCGGAATCAGGCTATCGGGCCGCACAAGATTGGTATTGAGTTGGTAGTCGTCGGTCAGTTTTTTGAGACAGGGACTTTCACCGTCCGTTTTAAACCAGGCATTCCAGCGATAGTCATTTCCAGGGATGCCGGTGTAGCGGTTTTTGATGTCTGTCCTCAAGGCTAAAGACTGATAACTGATCAGTTTATACAACTCGTTCAGGGTCGTGGTATATAAGGTTTTGGAGTAAAGACCGAAAATGGTTTCCCCGGGAGACAACTGACCGTTGAATGCGATTTTGGTGCGTTGGGTCAAATGGTGGTCCGGAGATGCTATCACTGTCCGCGCATAATACAGGGCGCTGTCGGTGTTCTCCTGAGTCAGGTATACCCGGGCGAGGGTGGCGCGTACTGCATTCAGGTTGAAGTGGATTTTCCGGTCTTTGAGGAAGGCGTAGGAAGGGTTCGAAGCATATAATTCCGGATTGTCCAAAAGTTTTTCTGCTTCCCGTAAATCGTTGACGATACATTGGTAAACCTCCTGCAATTTCCGGTGTCGGGGTTCCTCCAGAGAAAACTGGGTATTATAAGGAATCCCGGCAGTTTGCGGATCCATATTTTGTTCACAAAACAGACGGGCGAGGACGAAATGTAAAAAAGCTCGCAGGCCCAGTGCTTCTCCTTTATAAATATCGTAGTATTTCAATTGATCGGCAGAAGTGTTGTCCAAGTGTTTCAGAACATTGTTTACATTCGATATGGCTGTATACATTTGACTCCAAATGGTCAGAAATCCGGCTTTTACGGCTGTTTCTTTGTACTGTAATTGCCGCAGGGGAGTTACATAATCATCCTGACTGGTGAAATTAAAATATTGGGCCATCACATCCAGTGTATAATAGGTGAGATTACGTCCGTAAAGGTCATTGCTGCGCATACAGCCATAAACGCCGTAAAGTGCATTTTCATAACCTTTGGCGGTGCTGAACATTTCATCGTCCAATACTTCACCTTTGGGATGTACTTCCAGGAAATCGTCACAGGCCGGGGCTATCGTCAGGAGGCAAAATCCTGTTATTATATTTCTGAGATTAAGTTTCATCGCTTATCGTTTAAAAAGTTGTACTTAGAGTAAATTCAAAACCGTTGCTGTATAAATAGCTTGTCCCCCGTTCTATCTTTACATTGGAAAGACGCAGGATGTCTGTCAGGTTGATTCCTGCCCGGAGACTGCGCACTCCTATTTTCTGGCAGAGCTGAGGAGTGAATTCATAGCCCAGGTTCACGCTACCCAGGGTAAACACATTCTCTTTTTCCACGAACCGGTCTGTTTGTTCCGGCAGACTATGTTCGGCAATGTTGCGGTAGAAGCTGATGTCACCCGGGTTTTTCCAGCGGCTGTCGAAAGCCCGGCGGTCGACATTGGTTTTTCCACTGTTTCCCTCGATTTTGCCGGCACGGGTTTCATTATATACATACCCCCCACAGCGGAAAGTAGCCAGAAGGTAGATGCTGAATCCTTTATAAAATACATTAGTATATGCGGTTCCCCGGAATTTGGGTTCGGTGTCGCCAACAACCACTTTGTCGTCGGCTGAATAGTCGAAGGTTCGGGCTCCGTTGAGTTTTATAAAGACTTCCTTTCCGGTGGCGGGGTCTATTCCGGCAGAACGGACCACTTTCAGCGCGGTTGTGGATTGTCCTTCTTCATATTGGGGAAGGGGCGTCAGGGATTGGGTGGTTGTGGTGTTGTTATTGATTTCATTTTGATGTTTCAAGGCATTACTGATTTTTAGTATGCGGTTTTTGTTGGTGGAACCGTTTAGTCCTATTTGCCACCAGAGATTGTTTTTTTGGATCAGGAAACCGTCGACAGAAAATTCGAATCCTTTGTTTTCCATTTCTCCAATGTTGAACATGGCGGTGGTAATACCCGTGGAAGGAGCTTTGTTGGCATTGAGCACCAGGTCTTTTGTCCGTTTCAGATAGAAATCCAGAGTGGCATTGAAACGACGCGACCATAGACTGATGTCGGTACCTATATTGTAGGAAAATTCCCTTTCCCATTTCAGATCGTCGTTTCCGATAGTTTGCGGAACAGCTCCTATTCCGTTTTTATATTCCAGTTCATTGGAATATTTGTAGATGGTCATGGCTTGATAGGGAGCAAAATTGACTTTTCCCGTATAGCCCACGCTGCCTCTTAATTTCAGCAGATCGATCTTATCGGATTGGAAGAAACTTTCATTGTGAAGGTTCCAGCCCAGCCCGCCGGACCAGAATTGACCGTATCGCTGGTTGGCCCCGAATTTGGATGAACCGGACAGACGGTAGACAAAGTCGGCATAATAACGGTTGCGGAACATATAGTTGGCATTGGCGAAAAAGCCCAGTTCGGTGTTGATGTCCTGAGTTCCGATGGGCGATTCATCCGTTGGATAGCCCACGGCCTGTCCGACAAAGTCCAGTGCATCGTCGTAAAATCCTATGGTTTTCAAAGTGGAGCCTTCCTCTTTGGATTTCCGGATTTCCATGCCGGCGATCAGGCTCAGGAGGCTGTTGTTGTCCGTTACCTTATTGTAGGCTCCTGTGAAGTTGCCCGTCCAGGAGACTCCCTTGCTGTTGGACAAGGTTAATGCCCCTCTTTTTTCTATCTCTGTTTCGTTTACGATATACGTACCGGATTCCGGTTATTTATAGGTTTCGCTATCGCCGTCGGTCACCGATATATTGAAGTTGGCCGTGAGACGGAAAAATTTATCGATATCCCAGCGGATGTCGGTGGTGTTCGAAATGCTTTTACTACCCTTTGTGCTTCTGTTTCCCAGCGAAGCTTCGTACATCGGATTGATGTTGTTCCAGGACAGGATACGGATGGGGTCGCCATATTCGTCATAGATCCGGTCATAGGGATTTTGATCGGCCCAGGCGGAAAATTCTCCGTAAGGGCTGTTTTTGACGTTTGTCTCGTTATAATCGGTCCGGTTGTACATGGTGAGCCGGTCCTGAATATGGTATTCGAGTTTAAAGCCTAAGGCGTAACGCCGGCGGTAATCTTCCTTCATTACTCCCTGGGTATTGTTGAAACGGCCCGATAGTTCGTAACGGATGTTGGAAGCCCCGCCGTAAAGCCTCAGGGAATGATCGTGTGAGAAACCGACCCGTGCCGGTTGGGACAGCCAGTCGGTGTTGACTCCCCGGGACACTTCTTTGTAACGTTCGTTATAAAGTTGATCCAGCTCGTACTGTTGTTTGGCCACGGCTTCGTTAGTGGTCCAGTCGTCGGCTTTCTGTGCGGTGTAAAGCTCGGCCAGACGTTCGTACTCCAATTTTTCCGAAGCATTCAGCACATCGTAGTCTTTGAGGTAAGGAAATTGTACATTGCCGGTGAAATTGTAGGCTACGCGCATTTTCCCTTCCGACAATTTTTTGCGTTCGATGACGATTACCCCGTTGGCTGCCCGGCTTCCGTAGAGCGCTGTTGCCGATGCGTCTTTCAAAACGGTGATATTGTCGATTTCGTTGATGTCCAGGTCGTAAAGTTCTTCCATACTGATTTCCACTCCGTCGAGGACGATGGTCGGTTGGTTAACCTGTATATTCCCGTTTGAAAATGAACTCATACCCCGTAATAATAATTCGGGTACATAATTGGGGTTAGAACCCATTTCGCTCCGTTCCATGATGTTTAACCCAGGGGTTAATGCTGTGATCGCTTTAAGGATATTGGTGTTAGAGACTGTTTTTAGCTCATCCGCTTTGATTGTCCTCACTGCTCCGGTATAACTGTTTTTCGATTTTGTGAAA
>CAJKZL010000402.1 GCA_905204385.1 uncultured Odoribacter sp.
ACCTGAGGTTAGGCAAAATATCCAGCAGAATTTCGATTTTGGGGTTAATATCCCGGCTGATAGACCGGTTGGTGGCTTCTTTTGCCATAGCAATCGGGTTGTACAAACTCTGTAAATCCGTTTCTATAGGAATGAAATAAGCAGAAGTAGGGGTAATTCCATCATCAGCCATCACATAAGGGCTCATATTGGGCATCTTCTTATAAGCCACATCCCGGATAGATTGATCGTAAGATTTATTACGGATTCCCTGGGCAAAAGCCAAACCGGTAACTACCCGGAAACGGTTTGAAAATTTATAATTCAGATTTAAACGGGTATTAAGCCTATCGAAGGAAGTCCCGATAGTTGTTCCTTTTTCTGTTTGATACCCGGCAGAGAAGCGATAAGTGGCACGCTCCCCGCCTCCGGACAAGGCAACATCCGTCTGGCTGACAAAACCGTTTTGGGTGATCTCTTCCAGCCAATTAGTGTTTTGATTGTACTCGTTATAGTATTCGTAAGTGGGGTTGAAGTTTAAACGGTCGTCGTTCAGCAAGGAGTTCACCGACTGGAAAGTTGTCTCCAACCCGCGGTTCCAAAGTTCTTCCTGAATCAACGAAACATATTCGAAACCGTTTAGCATATCCATGCCTTTGGGCTCGAAAGAAAGGGTCATTTTCTGACCGACCGAAAAGGTCATTTTACCGACTGTTCCCTGCTTGGTTGTAATCAACAACACGCCGTTGGCCCCTTTCGACCCCCAGATGGCGGTTGCAGCTGCATCTTTCAGTACTTCGATATTAGCGATATCCGCCGGAGAAATATTAGCCAAAGCCCCCAAATCGTCTTCGGTAGCCGTAGCAAAGTCGAAATCTTCGGATATGGTGGTTTCGTAAGGGATACCGTCCACCACAATCAAAGGTTCTGAGGAAGTGGACAACGAACTGATTCCCCGGATACGAATCGACATGGAACTACCCGGAGCTCCGGAAGAAGCGATGATGTCCACATTGGCCAACCTTCCCTGCAAAGCTTCTTCGATCGAACTCGCCGGAGATTCGGCTACGTCCAGGCTCATTCTTTCCACCGAAGCCGTTGAGTTTTTATAGCTTATCCCCATGGCATTTCTTTCTACTCGTCCGGTCACCACCACTTCATCCATCATTTTTACATTGGGCTTCAGAGTGATGTCCATCCGTTTTTCACCCTTATAGGGGACTTTTTGAGTAACATACCCGATATAGGAAAAAGAAATGGTGAGCCCCTCATGTTCCGCCGGAATTTTTAGGGTGTATTCTCCGTTGATATCCGTAATTACACCGGTCACCACACGATCGTTCTGATTCAGGATCACGACGTTCACGCCGATAAGCGATTCCCTAGAATCTTTGACTGTTCCCCGGAGAAAGGTCTGCGCTTCCGCTTTCAGGCAGATACATAAACCGATCGCCAACAAACCAATGAATTTTATCCGATTCATTATGCTATTTTTATTACATTATTCACTATATACAAATCTCTCTTCGGCATTCCGGATGACAAAGAATACGCATTCAGTGGACAAATGAGGACCATAAGCCACTGCCGTCCGGGTTTGCTTGCCTTCGGTGATTACTTCAATGGTCAGTTTCATCCGTCCGAGTTCGGTTTCGGCCTGACCGGAAAGCGGTTCAATCACATCCTCACAGGTTTTTACATCCAAAATTTTAATGGACACACCCTCGTAAATGGTTTGGTAAGACCGACCGATCAAATTACCCGTCTGGAAATCCACTAATTTCATATCCGGGTTCTCATCCGGACGAATCATATGTTTCGCCAGCCAATCGGTCATTGCTTTTTTCTGAGAAGCAGAGGTTCCTTTTTCCGGAACATCGTTTTCCCCGACAACTCCCCAACTATCATGAGAAGTGAAAAATACTCCCCGGTTTGAAGCAAAACAAGTCAGGGGCTTGCTCTGATTACCCGGAAAATAGTTACTGGATTTAATGATGTTCTCTTTCAAATTGGTTTTGTGCCAGGTACGGTAAGCATAGGCATCGTCTTTTTCTACCATAGCCAGCCAGGTATTCAGAGCCGGGACCAATGTGCGGCTTACCTGATAAGCATTGTTGGCCGCATAACTGGCAACGATCGTTGCCACGGTGGCACCGTCTTCCAGCAAAATCTGATCACTCCCGATTTTAACAAAAGTGCCCGGTTTAGAAGTTTCGTACCAATCCGGTTCCCCTTTTAAAATATCATCGGTAAGCTTGAAAGGAAGAGTATGACTGTTTACAAAATCCGACAAAGCCGAAGCCACCGCCCCGGAACCATTTACGTTTACGGTGACTGCCTCCAGGGTTGTCCCCGGATCATTCAGGGTATAACCGGCATTGGTAAGCGCCTGATCGTCCGGAATAAACAGGGTGATATCGGCAGCCTCGTTTGCAAGAGTCGGCAATAAGCCCGATTTAGCCAGAATATAAGCAAACATTTTGTAAGCCGGTGATTGGAACACCTGGCGGGTGATGCCGGTGAAAATAGCAGGCGACTGCACCTTGGTGATTCCCATGAAAGCACCGTTGGTACACATCTCCTTATCTACCACATCGGCATCCGGGTCAAAGTCGTATTTATATCCCCAGGAATTTCTCAACACATCCTTCACTCTTTCCGGAAAAGCGGGATTACTGACCAGGATATGGTTTTCCAACAGGTAATACAACAACAGTTTGTCAAGTTCCTCATAAGACCCATAGTTATCCGGCAATACAGTCTGGTTGTCCAGCCAATAGTCCTCAAAAAAAGCCTCCATGGCGTCGTTTGTCGGAATAAAGGCATTGAAAGCATTGGCAAACTGTGGAGTTTCCCAAACCCCATTACTGGTCCATTCGTCCGCCAAACAAGACAAAGGGAAGTTTTTGGTTGACTCCGTTCCGATGGAATACAGGGAATCGCCGACAGCGGCATATTTTTTCGATGCGTTGGCATTGTAACTAAAGGTAAGAAACCGATCAAAAATATCCTTCATCACCGAATATTTTTCGTCGTTTTCCATGGCCTCGTAAACGTTGTGAAGCGGTTCGATCACCTGATCGACCGTGTACATATAGCCATTATCCGTTTCAATTTCGTCACTCGTTACCACTGCATTGGCGGCACTGATTCCTTTTTCCGCACCCCAGCTTGAATTCGGATAGAAATATTCAAAATTATAGCTCTCCGCGATTCCCAAAGAATTAAACATATTAGTCGTAAAGACAGGCAAATACCGGGTGTTACTATACACTTTAACATTTCTCCGGTTGCCCCGATTATAAAAAGTCCGGATAGGCGGAGTCAACACAGTAGGGTGTTTGTAATTTATCCCGGGCAAATCCTCCATTCCGGTTTGCGGCTGAAAATTATTCAATTCCTGACGCCGGTAAGCAAATTTCAAAATGTGCTGACCCATTAACTGATTTAACGCTACTGAATCGATTCCATCCAATCCATCTGTAATGCCATGCTTGGTGAAATAAGTTTGAAAAGCCTTATCATCGGGCACAAAAATGGTTGACAATCCTTTGCCATCCAGTAAATCCCGGTACCCGATACGGTCGATCGCTTCCAGAAAAATCGTATAATTCCCACGACCTTCCAGAATCTCGTAAGCAGTACCTCTTTTCAATCCATCCCCCGTCACTTCGTCTTTCTTCTTCCATTCATCACTGCATGCACAAAACGCCAACAGCAATAAGATAACGGTTAGTATTCTCATATTTATTTACTTTGGTTATTGAATTACTTTTAAAAGGTTCGATAATTTTTGCGGAAATCCGCAAAAATTATCGAACGTAAGTAACGATGAAGACCGAAGGTCCTAAGTA
>CAJKZL010000403.1 GCA_905204385.1 uncultured Odoribacter sp.
GGGTTCGTGAGGTCGATCACCTCGCCGTTCGTCTTGTGGATCCGGTATACAACGCCCGGTGCTGTCGTCACGAGGTCAAGGTTGTACTCGCGCTCCAGGCGCTCCTGGATGATCTCCAGATGTAAAAGCCCTAAGAATCCGCAGCGGAATCCGAACCCCAGCGCAGCGGAGGATTCCGGCTCGAAGGTTAAAGAAGCGTCGTTCAATTGCAGCTTTTCGATGGAGGCCCTGAGGTCTTCGTAATCTTCGGATTCGATAGGATAAATTCCGGCAAAAACCATGGGTTTGACCTCCTCGAAACCGTCGATGGCAACGTCGCAGGGTTTATCGACATGGGTGATGGTGTCCCCGACTTTCACTTCAGAGGAGGTTTTGATCCCGGAGATAATGTAACCTACGTCTCCGGTTTCGAGAACGCTTCGGGGTTCTGGCTTCAGGCGGAGCACTCCGATTTCATCGGCCGTATATTCTTTGCCTGTATTGACAAATTTCACCAGATCACCCGTATGCAGACTTCCGTTCACAATCCTGCAATAGGTGATGATGCCGCGGAAGGAGTTGAACTCCGAATCGAAGATCAGCGCTTGTAAGGGTTGGTTGGGGAAGCCTTCAGGGTGAGGCACCCGCTCGATAATTGCTTCGAGGATTTTTTCCACGCCCATACCGGTTTTCCCGCTGGCTTCGATGATCTCTTCGCGCTTGCAGCCGATTAACTCGACAATCTGATCCTTCACTTCTTCGGGCATGGCATTCGGCATATCCATTTTGTTGAGAACGGGTATGATCTCCAGATTATTGTCGAGGGCCAGATAAAGATTGGAAATGGTTTGGGCTTGTATGCCCTGTGTCGCGTCGACGATCAGCAAAGCTCCTTCGCAAGCGGCGATGGAGCGCGACACTTCATAGGAAAAGTCAACGTGCCCCGGAGTATCTATCAGGTTCAGTACATATTTTTTCCCTTTATAGAGATAATCCATTTGAATAGCATGGCTCTTGATCGTAATGCCCCGTTCCCGTTCCAGATCCATATCGTCCAAGACCTGTGCCTGAAGGTCTTTTCCCGTTACTGTCCCGGTATATTCTAACAAACGATCTGCCAACGTGCTTTTCCCGAGGTCGATATGTGCAATAATACAAAAGTTGCGGATGTTTTCCATGTGTCAATTTTCGGATTAAATCAGGAGGTAAAGATAAGAATTTTGTTTCAATTCAAATTCATCGGATAGACTTTTATGGTTGGGTGTGGACAGCTCTCGTGCAAGAAATTCCCCTGAAACTGAAGTTTTTTGTTTATCTTTACGCCGCTTAAAGAGAATATAAATCCAAGAAAATATAAGAAGATCATGGTAAAGTCAATGACCGGTTTCGGCAAAGCTACCGTTGAAAGCGGAAATAAAAAGATTGTTATCGAGGTTAAGAGTTTGAATTCTAAGCAGCTGGACTTGAATTTGCGTCTGCCGAATCTGTATAAAGAAAAAGAGATGGAAATCCGCAGTATGGTGAAAGATCGGTTGGAACGGGGAAAAGTGGACATGAATATCTATTTCGATAGTGCGGAGGGAGAGAAGACCGTTTCGATTAACCGGACGGTGGTGATGCAATACTTTAATCAAATGCTGGAAATTTCCGATCAGCTGGGCATACAGACCGACAAAAATGAATTGCTGCAAACCGTGATGCGCTTCCCGGATACTTTGCAGGTAAAGGCAGAAGAATTGGCGGACGAAGAGTGGCTGGCATTGCAGACGGGTATCGGACAGGCTTTGCAGGCCATCGACACGTTCCGGATTCAGGAGGGAAAAGCTTTGATTAAAGATATCGGTCATCGGATTGAACTCATTCAGCAGCTGGCTGCCCAGGTACCTCAATTTGAAGTAAAGCGTGTGGAGACTATCCGGCAGAAACTGGCGGAAAAGATCGATGAATGGACGGATGTGAAAAATATAGACCAGAACCGTTTCGAGCAAGAGATTATCTATTATCTGGAGAAATTGGATATTACGGAGGAAAAAGTCCGGTTGGCCAATCATTGCAAGTATTTTCTGGAGACCGTCGATAAGGAAGAAGCTCCCGGACGTAAAATCGGTTTTATCGCCCAGGAAATAGGGCGTGAAATCAATACGATGGGTTCTAAAGCCAATGACCACGACATTCAAA
The DNA here is from genome assembly GCA_905204385.1 of uncultured Odoribacter sp. The sequence goes on from CAJKZL010000403.1 coordinate 2,158, forward strand.
AGCTGGTGGTTAAAATGAAGGATGAATTGGAGAAGATAAAAGAACAGTCGTTGAACGTTTTATAAATCGGTAACCGACGATGTAAAGCGGTAAATGGAACAAAGTGTCCGGGTCTCCGACGCTGGCCATTGCAGAGGATAGAATCAGTAATTTTGGATAAGCTTATGGGAAAAGTAATTATTTTTTCAGCTCCCAGCGGTGCGGGGAAAAGTACCATCGTAAACGATCTGCTGAAAAAGAATTTAGGATTGGAATTTTCGGTTTCGGCAACCTGCCGGCCTCCTCGTGGGAAAGAGGAGCATGGGAAGGAGTATTATTTTTTTTCGCGGGAAGAATTTTTAGAAAAAATTGCCCGGGATGAGTTTTTGGAGTATGAGGAAGTATATCCGGGGTGTTTTTATGGTACGCTGAAAAGCGAGGTGGAACGCATTTGGGCCAAAGGTCATACGGTTCTTTTCGATATAGATGTGGTGGGAGGTGTGCATGTCAAGCAAATTCTCGGTGAGCAGGCCTTGGCTATTTTTATTCAGCCTCCTTCGGTGGAGGTGTTGCGGCAACGTTTAATCGGCAGGGCTACCGATGATCCGGATAAAATCGAACAACGCCTGGCTAAAGCCGAATATGAGATGACTTTTGCCGGACAGTTCGATACTGTCATCGTAAACGATCGTCTGGAGGATGCTTTACAGGAGGCGGAAACGAAAGTCAGGGAGTTTTTGGGAGTATAGCGGATGACGGATATTGTAAATAACAAGGAATTGACCGGCCTTTTTTTCGGTTCTTTTAATCCCCTGCACAATGGGCATTTGGCTATTGCCCGTTGCTTACTGGAAAAAGGCTGTTGCCGGGAAATTTGGTTTGTAATATCGCCTCAGAATCCCTGGAAAAAGGATCTTGCGCTATTGCCCGAACAATTGAGGCTGGAAATCGTGCAGGCCGCTGTGGCCGAGGACAGTCGCATGTTTGCCTGCGATATCGAGTTTTCCATGCATCGTCCTTCTTACACTTATCTTACTTTGGAAGCGTTGGCCCGGCAATATCCGGAGAAAAATTTTGCATTGATCATCGGGGAAGACAACTTTGAGCGTTTTCATATGTGGAAAAATTACGAGGAAATCCTGGCCCGTTATCCGGTATTCGTTTATCCCCGCCCCGGGTTTGAAACCCCGGCGACGACCCCGGAAGGGGTAACATTGGTTTCCGCTCCCCTCTGGGCCGTTTCTTCGTCCGAGATCCGGCAAAAGGTGAGGGAAGGAAAGGATATTTCGGCCGATGTCCCCCCTTCGGTGGTAAATTTGGTGGAGAGGTATTACCGCAGGAATACCGGGACCCCGCCCGATGAAAAGAACGGCATAAAAATCGAGTGATAACCGATGATTGGATACGGAATGAAAACTGTTTTATTGCATACCTGTTGCGCCCCCTGTTCGGCAGCGATTATCGAGTGGATGCTGGCTCATGATATTCGTCCGGTAGTGTATTATTTTAATCCGAATATCGATCCTCTGGAAGAGTACTCGATCCGAAAGTCGGAATGTTCCCGCTTTGCGGCCTCTCTGGGGCTTGAGGTCATCAACGGGGATTATGATCATGCTTTTTGGTTGAGGCTAGTGGAAGGTTTGGAAAACGAACCGGAACGCGGTGCCCGTTGT
>CAJKZL010000404.1 GCA_905204385.1 uncultured Odoribacter sp.
ACGGTTCGGTGTAATCTGCCCAATCCGAAGTTTAAGCCGGATATGACGACCTATCTCGGTGTAGGGTTTGATTTTGCCTTGTTGGGAAACCGTTTGGCCGTCAGTGCCGATTTTTATGAAGAACGTACCGGGGATTTATTGAATTTGCGGAATGAGGGGGCCTTCAGCGGCCTCAGATACCGTTATGAAAATGCCGGAGAAATCCGTAACCGGGGAGTGGAAGCGGAGGTAAGCGCCAATCTTTTTCAAAAGGGGAAGTTCCACTGGACTCTGGGGGCTACGATCGGGGCTTACCGGTCGGAAGTCAGGAATTTGGGCGAAGCAGCGGTCCGGACGATAGAATTAGGCGATGGGGTGCAGCTTGTATCGCGCGTGGGTGAAGCTCCCAATGCTTTTTACGGACACCGCTTTGAGAAGGTGTTCGCTTCCAGCGAAGAAGCCGCTGCCGCCGGATTGTCGACGGGCAACGGCAAAGCGTTTGCCGCCGGGGATGCTCTGTTTTATGACTTGAACGGAGACCATATCATCGACGAACGGGACCGGATTATTCTGGGCGATCCCAATCCCGATTTCTTCGGCGGATTTTATAGTTTTATGAGGTACGGGAATTTCGGTTTGTTTCTGAATTTTGCCTATAGCTATGGGAATGATGTGTATAATGGGGTGAGGCGGGCGACATCCTCTCTGAAGGAGTTGGTGAATCAGGCTACTGTGGCGGAAAGAAGATGGACTACCGAAGGACAGGTGACAGATGTGCCGCGCGCTGCCTATGGCGATCCGAAGGGAAACAGCTGCTTTTCTTCGCGTTGGATAGAGGATGGGTCCTATCTGAGGTTGAAGGAGGTGACGCTGAGTTATGAGTATCCGAAGCGGCTGTGGCTGTTCAATAGTCTGAAGCTCTACGCGACGGGCGAAAATCTGTTGACTTTTACTAAGTATTTGGGATATGATCCGGAATCGAATTATTCCAATGCGGCGGAAATGATCGGTATGGACCTGGGAAAGACTCCTCATATGCGGGGAGGACGCATAGGATTGATATTGAATTTCTAGGTGGGTCGGAAAAAGAAAAAGACCTTAGGGCGTTTCCCTGACCGGACATTGAAAATTAAATAAGAAAACTAGATATGATGAAAACGAAAATATATAGGTTCCAAATTATGCTGATGGCCTGGATGATCGGCATGGCATGTCTTTCGTGCGACCGTTTTTTTATTCCGGATAAATCGCTGGTGCTGGATGAAGAAGATCATTATTCGGAAATCGGAGAAGTAAAAACTGCTTTTCTGGGGATCATGGCTACTTTCCGGGATGCCGCCGAACACAATGTTTTGATTTCGGAGCTGATGGGCGACCTGACGTATCCCACCGACGAAGCTCCGCAGGAAGTGTGGGAGGTTTTCCGTTACTCGGCAACCAATGGCAATGATTGGGTGGATCCCGCTCCTTTCTACAAGATTGTGTTGAATTGCAATGACTTTTTACAGCACTTGGTTGTTTTTCAACGGGAGAATCCAACCATATTTGCAGCCAATGAGTACAAGGGAATGATATCGGTGGCAGTGGGCTACCGCACTTGGGCATACCTCACGCTGGGGAAGATATACGGCGAAGCCGTTTATTACGATGCTTTGCTCGATAATCCGGAGCAGGGAGCTACGGGACGTTTGTTGTCGCTGGATGAACTGATCCGCGTATTGATCGACGATATGAACAATGGGGTGGACGGAGTGAATGGTTTTCAGACGTTGCCCTGGACCACTTTTTTTTCTTCGGCGGCTACCTGGCTGTATTGGCAAATGCTGACGGTCAATCCGCATGCGCTGACGAGCGAGTTGTATTTGTGGAACAGAGATTATGAGCTGGCGGCTCAGAAAGCACTGGATGCCGTTATCCTGGCCAATGGCTATACGAGCAATAAGGTATATTACAAAATGGAGGAGACTTTTGCCGCTTCTTCGTGGAAAAAGTTGTTTACCGGCTCCTATGAAACTGTCTTTGCCGAATCGTTCACCGTGGCCCCTTTTGAAAAGTCGACCACTTTCGAGCAGGTGAACCATTTGCAGTATTATTTTTCAGGCGATTATCCCAATGTGTATTATATCCGTCCCAATGATTTGCTCGTCAGTAAGTATCAGTCGCAGGGCGATATCCATCGCGGCGAGGATGTTACCTTCAGGGTAGGGACGAAGGGCAGAGAGATCTGTAAGTATAGCGTCGAGCGTAAAAGCAACGATCACGATGCCTTTATTCACATCTACCGGGCGGCCGACGTGTTTCTCTTGTTGGCGGAGGCGCTTGCACACAACGAAGAATTGGCTGCCGCCGACTCGTTGTTGAATTACGGCGTTAAGCCTTCGTGGGATTATTCCAATTTTGCACAGCCTTTCAGCGCTCCGAAATATACAGCGGGCAGCTACTGTCTGGCAAATTGCCGGGGTGTGCGCGGACGTGTGAACCTTGAGCGGAAAATGTTAAGCGACCATGTCGGCGAAGATGCGACGCAAAGCCGCCGGGTGGCGGTGCTGGATAGCCTGATTGCCGAAGAGGCGGGCATGGAATGCGCTTATGAAGGAAAGCGATGGTTCACCCTGCTGCGTATGGCCCGGAATCTCGGCGACCCTGATTTCCTGGCTAAGCAAGCCTGTTTGAAATTTGCCGAAGGTGAAAGGGAGCATTACCGCGAGTTGCTTGCCGATTCCAGAAATTGGTTTATCCGGTATGACCATACCAGATAAAACCGGAGCCCATATATCGGTCGGGACGTTATGATCGGTATATGGGCCGCTGTAACAAATTTACTTAAATACCCTTACTCTTTCGCACAACGGTTTGAATTCCTTTTTTCCGGGAGGTTCCAGGGGTAATCCGAAGGGCATCTGGGCGATGAGTTCCCAGCATGCCGGGAGTTTCCTTTCCTGGTGCACGTGGTCGTCGATCTGCGGGGTTTAGTGGTTGAGCGAGGCGCCGAATCCGGCAGCTTCGTGCAGTGTCCAGACGGCCTGTTTGGTCATTTCCTAGGTTTGCTGAGACGATAGCGTAAATTTTTCGTGATACAACGGAAAAGCTTTCTGAAGATTTTCCACTTCGCAGCGGTCTTCGAAGAATAAAACCGTGCCGTAGCCGGAAGCGAACGACTTTTTGATTTTAGCTTCCGTGGTGGAGAAAGCGGCGGCAGGAACGGTTTGCCGCAAAACGTCGCTGACTATCTGCCAGAGTTTTTGATGATGTTCTTTCAATAAAAGCACCATGCGGGTGGATTGCGAATTAAAGGCCGACGGAATGTGTAACGCCGCAAAATCCAGGATTTCTTCGATGGCATCGTCCGGGAGAGTGGTCTGATTGCCGATGGCATAGTAGCTACGTCTGTGTTTCAACGCTTCTTTGAGATTTCTTTCCATGGTGAAATTTTTTAAAGTTTCTTCTCTATACGTAAAAAAGCAGGGATAAGATTCCGGATTTTCTGTTTCGTTCTTTATTTCTTCGCTGAGGAAACTGGAAAAAATAGTGAATAAATTTGCCGGTCGGATGAAGGCTATTCCCGAAAATCCGATACCTTTGAAACTTTCCCGGAGGGGGAGATACAGGATTAAAAAAAATGTAAATATGCAAACAGATAAAGCAAGGGGTAGGGCTTTTCAGCCGGAATTATTCACGGATTTCCGGACGGCTTCGTTTTCGCCTCCGAAACATTCGCGGGATTTGTGTATTCCTCAACGGAAGTGGGAATTTTTATGTCATACCCTCTATCTGGGAAGGTATCCTTTTTTACTGGGTCCTAAAGGATGTGGGAAGTCTT
>CAJKZL010000405.1 GCA_905204385.1 uncultured Odoribacter sp.
GCACATAACCGATGGCAAAAAACGGAGTGGCGATAAGCAAATAGCGGAGGGGACGGGGGATTTTTTTCCAACTGTGTTTGATATCTAAATTCCAGATATAAATGTAATATGAAATCAACTGGCCGAAAATAATGGCAAAATCGTCCCGCAGCCAACCATAAAAAAATAATAAATAGGAGCCTAATAAACTCAGTAACCAGAAGATGGACGGCGATACTACTTGTTTCGCTTTTTCGGACATGATCCATTGGAAGATCAATCGGGCGGAAAAACACAACTGGGCCAGAAAACCAATGACAAATACCATCATAATGCATAAATTAGAAGACAATGAAGGAATAATTTCCGACAGTGTAAATTTGCTTTTGTGTGATCAGATGTTGTAACTGCTCCTCGTTGCGGAGGTCTTTATTTTTGACAAAAGTAATAAAATTTTGTTTCCCTGATAGCCCTTTCATCTCCTCTAAAGTGATGGGTTCGATTTCTTGCTTCAACAGTGCATCCAGATTTTCTCCGCTTCTGAAGCGGTAAAAATAGAAATGCTGAATCTCTCTTTCTGTAGCTATGGCTTTTGCTTCCCGGCTTAGTTGTGTCCAACCGATATAAGGGGCTGACCCGGTGATCAGTAAACCTCCGGCAAAAAGACTTAGCAATATGCCGGTTGCAAGGGAATCGACAGCGGTCAAGAGTCGCTGTTTCCTTAAATAAAGGAGGCAAATCAAACTACTGATGCTGAGGATTAACGTTACGGTAAGAAGCATATTACCGGAAAAAGGGATATCGATGAAACGCCGGACAATGAAATAGGCCGGAAAGGAAAAAAGCAAAAGAAATGCAGGAATAAAGAGGGAGAAGCGGATACTTTTTCCTTTTACTTCGGGTAGGAATAAGAAACATAAATAGGTCACAAAAGGATAAATGGGGAGAAGATAGATATCCAGTTTACTGCTGAACAAAGACAGTGAAATGAAAGTAGACGCTATAATGATAAAGAAAAACCGTTTCAGATCATTATCCAATAACCGTCGTTTCAGGCCCGAAAACAATAGGACGACATAAAAGAGAATCCATGGAGCAAGAGCGTACCAGATGGTTTTCATATAATACCAAAAGGGTTCCTGATGATGGAAGGAATTAACTGCCCTGTGGACCGTCTGATGGAAAATCAAATTGTGCAGGTATTCTTTTCCTCCTTCGATATATACCCCTGTAAGCCATAAGCTGAAAAAGAATAATAAGGTCGCCCATTGTTTCCAACCTAAATATTTACCGAATGTACGGATTTGTTTTTTGTACCACAAGAAAAGAGTGATGCTCAGAAAAGGTACCAATATCCCTACAGGCCCTTTGGTTAGGATAGCCAGGAAAATGAAGGCGGGCAGCCGGATCGTGTCGTAAGGACTTTTTTCTCCGATGTACATCTTATAAAAAGTATAGAGCGACAGCACGATGAACAGACACATTAACATGTCCATTCTCAGGACTATTGCCGAACCGGTAAACAGGCCCGTGGTGATCAGCATCAATTGGCTCGAACTTCTTAGCGGGAGAGGAAGATAGGTGGCTGTCCATTTATCCATGATGTAGAGGATCAATAGCGCAGGAATAAGCGAAAATAAACCGATAAGGAACATGTAATGATCTCCTGCTAACCATTTCGCAAACCGGATGCACCAAAAGTATAAAGGGGGTTTATCCGCATAGGGAGTGCCATGATTATAGAAAGTGAAAACCGTATGGTTTCGGATCGCTTCATCTACTATGCTTAAATATTTTAATTCATTGTTGGGCGTAAAATCCCTGAAAATCAGCAAGGGGACAAAACATACGAAAATCAATAAATACCTGCTTATTTTCATCGTTTAATCATGATGTGGTTAGAGATTATTATAATTTGCCTGACTGCTACAGGAATTATTCGCATTTATACGGTATAAAATGTATTTTGTTTCTATAAATTTTATTATTTATTACATAATTTGCATATTGTATCTTTCTGGCTTCTAAATTAAAAGATAAAGTCGGATTCATCAATGATTTTTTCGGTTTTTACACATTTAACCGAGTATTTGTTTGGAAGTCCTTGAGTAAGCATGTATTTTTAAACTCGTTTTAAAAGTCAGTACTATGCATAATATGTCATTCAATCCGGCGTTAAGGAATAGGTCTTTAATGGTTGCGTTTATATTGTTCATTTGTTTTTTTACTTTCTTCATCCATAATGAAGTTATTTATGCCGATATTATGGAATCGCGGAATCTGGTTACTGCCCGCGAGATCGTTTCGGATGGGAATTGGCTGATTCCGAGAATGAATGGGGAATTACGGTTGGAAAAGCCTCCTTTACCGACGTGGATTGCTGCCGGCATCGAACAGGTAGCCCCTGGACAATTGATGCTGCAAAGAGCTGCCGCCGGTTTGATAGCGACAATGATGGTATTCTTTTTATATGCTTTGGCGACTTTTATGACCAGGAATAATCTGTTCGGTATGATCAGTGCAATCGCTCTTTGCACTTCTTTTAATGTCATTTTGATGGGTCGGACCGCTACCTGGGATATTTATTGCCATGGATTTATGCTGGGAGCCCTCTATTTTATATTTAAAGGAGGGCAAAAGGCCGGAACTTGTTGGAAAGAGTTTATTTGGGCAGGTATTTTATTGGGGTTGTCCTTTTTAGGAAAGGGACCTGTTTCTTTTTATGCTTTGCTTTTGCCTTTTTTACTTGCCTACCTGATTGTTTACCGGCCTTCATTTCGTGGAAAGTGGCGGGCAGTTGTCGTCATGCTCGTCATTTGCCTGGTCATAAGCCTTTGGTGGCCTGTTTTATTGTATCTGACCCACAAGGAACTGGTTTTATCGGTGTGGAACAAGGAGTCGACCGCTTGGTTGGAGCGGAATGTACGTCCGTGGTATTACTATTGGAAATTTTTTGCCGAGAGTGGCATATGGGCTTTGTCTTTAGTGACGGCTTTGGTCTGGCCATACTGGAAAAAACGCTTGCAGTTTCGCAAAGAATATTTGTTTGCGGTATGTTGGGTTTTTATGATCCTGATCTGTTTATCTCTTTTGCCGGAAAAGAAAACCCGCTATTTATTGCCGATCCTGATTCCTTCCGCTCTGGTCATCGCTCACCTTTTATTGCATTGGTGGCAATGTGTTCAAAAGGGGACTTTGCCCCGCCAGGAACGGCTGATCTGGCGTATTAATACATTATCGATCGCTTCGATTGTCGCTTTATTACCGATCGGGATTTATATCTTGTTTTTTATTCCCGGGAAATTAGGCATGGGTTATTTCCTGCTTCTTACCTTCTTGCTGGAATTACTGGCTTTTTGGTTGTTTACTGCGGCCTTGAAAAACAGGGTCCTGGGCTTTTTGTTCGGTATATTGGCACTTTTTTTTAGTGTGGAAATTTTCTTTATGCCGGTTTTGGTGAAGTTGTTCAATAATCCTGAACTGAACAGTATTCATGCAGTGAATGATATCGAAGCCTTGGAGAAGGTTCCTTTTTATTATCCCTGCGATGAAGAGTTGCGCATCGAGATTGTTTATGAAGCCCGGAGGAAAATACGTCCCTACTGTTTTCAGGGAAACGATTCTTTGCCCGAACTTCCTTTTGTTTTAGTTTCACAGGGGAAAGCAGAGGATGTTTTGCCGGATGTTTTTCAGGACCGGGTTGCCCTCCAGGTCATCGGGATTTATGACGATAATAAGCGTCCTGCTCATACAACTTGTCATTCTCCGCTATTTGTCCATCAGGTGACGCTTGTTTCTGAAAAGTAATGTAT
>CAJKZL010000406.1 GCA_905204385.1 uncultured Odoribacter sp.
TTGTTCGTCAAAATATGGAAAAATCTTTCCCGCAAGCCAGTACTATTCTGAAACCCGCGGACTTCATTCGCGCCCGGGAAGTGGTGAAAGACGTTTATATGGATGAGAAAATTGAAAAATATATCATAGATATTATTTTTTCTACCCGTTTCCCGCAGGATGCCGGATTGGAAAAGTTTACCGATATGATTGCTTACGGTGGTTCTCCCCGGGCCAGCATCTCTTTAGCTAAAGCATCCAAAGCTTATGCATTTATCAAGCGCAGGGGATATGTCATTCCTGAAGATGTACGGGCCGTTTGTCATGACGTATTGCGTCACCGTATCGGTTTGACTTATGAAGCCGAAGCTAACAATATCACCAGTGAAGACATCATCAATGAGATCCTCAACCAGGTTGAAGTGCCCTGATCGCCGGGTGTAACAGTGGCGCTATTTTCGGGGAAGAGAATGGGGGAGAGGATTTTACTTTTTACTGTATGTAATGGAAACAACTGAATTACTTAAAAGGGTCCGGAAGATCGAGATTAAAACCCGCGGGATGTCCAGTAATATTTTTGCCGGTGAATATCATTCTGCTTTTAAGGGGCGGGGGATGACCTTCAGTGAAGTCAGGGAATATCAGTATGGGGATGATATCCGGAATATCGATTGGAACGTCACAGCCCGTCATAATCGTCCTTATGTGAAAGTGTTCGAGGAAGAAAGGGAGCTGACCGTGATGTTGATGATAGATGTCAGTGCTTCCCGGAATTTCGGTACCATTTCTAAACTAAAGAAAAATCAGATTACCGAAATCGCTGCCGTAATCGCTTTCTCGGCCATTCAGAATAATGATAAGATCGGAGTTGTGTTTTTTTCCGATAAGATTGAAAAATTCATACCACCGAAAAAGGGAAGGACGCATATTTTGCATATCATCCGGGAGTTGATCGATTTTTATCCCGAGGACAAACAGACGAATATAGAGCAGGCTTTGCAGTATGTGACCAACTCGATAAAAAAACGTTGTACTTGTTTTTTGATATCCGATTTTATCGACGAACATAGTTTCGCTCATGCGTTGTCTATTGCCAACAGGAAGCATGATGTGGTTGCCCTGAGGGTGTACGATCCCCGGGAAAATCTTTTGCCTCCGGTGGGTATGATGTATCTGAGGGATGCCGAAACCGGCGAGCAGATGTGGGTAGATACTTCTGATAAAAAATTGAGGGAAGAGTATGCTAAATATGCTGTTCTCCGGGAAAAGGAGTTGGAAACTATTTTCAAACGCTCCGGCGTCGATGTGGCTAATATTCGCTCGGACGAGGATTATGTCAGGGCATTGATCGCTTTATTTAAAAAGAGGGCCTGATCAGGGAGTCGTTTTATTTATAATGAATGGAAGATCGTAAACCGGGAGATATTATGAGATGGTTGAAATATATAGTATGTAGTCTTTTCCTTTTGCAGTGGACGGGTGCGTTGAACGCCCAGGGAGTGGAATATGGAGTGGCTTTGGATACCAATTATATGTTGATCGGGGATCAGCAGCAATTGACTTTTAAAGTCAGGGGTGAAGCCGGAGTAAAGGTTTTATTCCCGCAATTGAAAGATACCGTGGTTTCCGGCGTGGAAATCATATCCGGTCCCACCCGCGATTCCGTTCTGGAGAAGGATGGGAAATGGCTTTTCGAAGAAAAATATGTGATCACGGCATTCGATACGGGGGTATATGTGATTCCCCCTTTTCCCATTACCATCGAAAATCAGGAATACAATAATGTCCTGCGGACCGATCCGGTAGCATTTGCCGTGAATACATTTCAGGTCGATCCCCAAAAAGGAAATTATGATATCGTGATGCCTTACGCTGCTCCCTGGACTTTTGCGGAGATTTTGCCTTATTTCCTTTGGAGTTTAGTCGTGCTTGTTTTTTTAGTCGTAGTGATCTGGTTATGGTTGAGGTATAGGAAAAACAAGCCTCTTTTTGTTCCGAAAAAGGAGGAGATACCGCCCTATGTCAAGGCGATCCGTGCGCTGGACGAAATCAAGGAAGGCAAATTGTGGCAGGCTGGGAAGGAAAAGGAATATTATACCCGTTTGACGGATACCGGCAGATTGTATTTGGATGAAGAGTTCGATATTCCGGCCATGGAGCAGACTTCTTCGGAAACTCTGCGTTCTTTGGAAGGATGCCGGGAGGTGGAAGCTTCGGAGCGGGGAAAGCTGGCGGAAATGTTGACGACGGCTGATTTTGTGAAATTCGCAAAGTTTACTCCTTTACCCGATGAAAATACGCGTTATCTGAATACCGCTTATGATTTTGTCCATGCAACGCACGAGCGGGTACAGGCTAAGATCGATGAGCAGCAGCGGCAGGCGGAAGAGGAGAGACAACGTCGGGCTGAAGAAGAACGCCGTCGCAGGGAAGAAGAAGAGCAAAAACAGAGGGAAGGGAAAAGCGAGTAAAACAACGGATGAACGATTAACGACGAATGATAATAGACTGATATGTTTGGATACGAATTTGCAAACCCCGGGTATTTCTTTTTATTGATCCTTTTGGTACCCATGATATTATGGTATATCTTCCGGGAAAAGAAATCACATGCTGATCTGCAGTTTTCATCATTGCAGGCATTTAAAGGGATAAAGCATACCGGAAAGATTTGGCTCCGGCATGTATTGTTTGCCCTGGAAGTTCTGGTTATTGTTTTTCTGGTCATTGCCCTGGCGCGTCCTCAGTCGAGTAATAGTTGGCAGACCTATACCAGTGAAGGAATAGACATTGTGTTGGCACTGGATATTTCCGGGAGTATGCTGGCGCGGGACTTTACCCCCGACCGCCTGGAGGCGGCCAAGGAAGTGGCGACCAAGTTTATTCTGGAGCGTCCGCAGGACAAGATCGGTCTGGTGATTTTTGCCGGAGAGAGTTTTACGCAATGTCCTCTCACGACCGATCAGGCGGTTTTGGTCAATTTATTGAGAGAGGTGAAAAGCGGAATGATCGAGGACGGCACGGCGATAGGTTTAGGTTTGGCCAATGCTGTCAACCGCTTGAAAGACAGTCCGGCCAAATCCAAGGTGGTGATTTTGCTGACCGACGGAGTGAACAACCGCGGAGCCATAGCACCGGCTACTGCCGCCGAACTGGCAAAAACTTATGGCATCAGGGTATATACGATAGGCGTAGGCACCTATGGGGAAGCTCCCTATCCGGTGCAGACTCCCTTTGGCATCCAGTTGCAAAATGTGCCGGTGGAAATCGATGAAGAGGTCTTGCAGCAGATTGCCACGTTGACCGGTGGGAAGTATTTCCGGGCTACCGATAATGATAAGTTGACACAGATCTATCAGGAGATCGATCAGTTGGAGAAAAGTAAGATTGAAGTAAAACATTTCAGTAAAAAGAACGAACAATATTTTATATTTGGGTTAATCGGCATGTGCTTATTGATTGCACAGGCATTATTAAGATATACCGTATTGCGGAAAATACCCTGACATTTCCTTTGCAGGTATATCCGGTAAAAGAAGAAAATACAATCAACGTTCCTAAATTGTTTAGTCATGTTTAGATTTGCACATCCGGAGTTATTATATTTATTGATTGTCATTCCCTTGCTGATTATCTTCTACGTAATGATGGTCGGTAAGAAGAAAAAGGCTATTGCCGAGTTCGGGAATCCCGAACTATTAAGGCCGCTGATGCCTTTAGTATCGTTCAAGAGGGGGACCTGGAAGTTCGTCATGTTGCTGATGGCATTGGTATTTGTGCTTTTGGGAGCTGCTGGCCCTCAGTTCG
>CAJKZL010000407.1 GCA_905204385.1 uncultured Odoribacter sp.
CAAAGTTGCTGATGAATCGTCTGAAATATCCTAGAAGCGTTTCCTGCCCGCTGGCCATCCCAAGCAGAATTCCTTTTACCTCTTCGGCTGTCACACCGTCACGGACAGCCGACTGTTCCGCATAGATGCCCAATGCCATCGCGCGTATCTCATCCAGACGGTTGTTGATTTCCTTTGCCGCCATACTCTTGCCGGATGCACGTCCGGAAGCCCAGCGTGACTGCGGCACTTTCATCTTCACACTGAATGCCGCTTCGGAGTACTTTCCCACATTCAACTTAGCCATTACAGGGCAGTTCCCGTCAGCATCCGCATCGCTCTTTTTAAGGTAGAACGAAACCTTTACATTTGCCTGGTTCATAACCAATTCCTTTGTTTGCAAAATTATTGTATAGCGAGCAAATGAACGGCATGAAAAATATAGCGGAACGAAGAATAAGGCCCCTCGGCTTGCAGGCAAAGCCTGTATTTTTTCCTGATACGGAAAAATTTGAGTAACTTTACCCCGCAAAACAGAAAGGAACAGCGTTCTCAACGGTAGTGGACAGGATATTCGAACGGGATACGGAAGCAAATTCCAGACCTCTTTTCCAATCCTGAAAAGGCAACGGATAAGTAGCGATTTGTTTTCCTAACTCCCTAAAAACTGGTCAAAAACCATAAGCGGAAGAATTTGGTACAAAACTGCATATCCCTTTCGGTTTCAAACACTTTACATTATTCTTCCGAAATCCATCCGTATGTGAGCGAGTTTCCATATCTTTGTAAGAAAGGTATCTGAGCCGTCCGCGCCGTTTTGGAAAAAGTCTGCTTATCTCCACCTTAGAGGCGTACTTTCAAGGTAAGAAGGAGCTCTTTACAGGATTGGCGGTAGAAAAACTCGAAAAAGATTGGGTGAAATATCCCATCTTGCATCTGGATCTCAATATAGAGAAATATGACACTCCGGATAGTCTGGATAATATACTTGATAAGTCTCTGACTGCGTGGGAAAAACTTTACGGTGCTGAACCGTCAGAACGTTCTTTTTCCTTACGTTTTGCCGGTATCATAGAACGCGCTTGTAAACAGGCGGGGCAGCGTGTGGTTATTCTTGTAGATGAATATGATAAGCCTATGTTGCAGGCTATCGGCAATGAAGAATTACAGAGACAATTTCGGAATGCTTTGAAACCATTCTATGGGGCACTCAAAACAATGGACGGTTGTATTAAGTTCGCATTTCTTACCGGTGTGACGAAATTTGGTAAGGTCAGCGTTTTCAGTGACTTGAATAATCTGGATGATATATCGATGCGAAAGGATTATGTTGAGCTTTGCGGTGTAAGTGACCGTGAACTTCATGATACTTTAGATGCTGAGCTTCATGAATTTGCTGATGTACGTGGCGTGACGTATGATAAACTCTGTGCGGAATTGAAAGAATGTTATGATGGCTATCATTTTACACACAATTCAATTGGTATGTACAATCCTTTCAGCCTTCTCAATGCTTTCAAGTACAAGGAGTTCGGTAGTTATTGGTTTGAGACGGGTACGCCTACTTATCTGGTGAGTCTGCTGAAAAAGCATCATTATGACCTGGAACGTATGGCACACGAGGAGACAGATGCCCAAGTGCTGAACAGCATAGACTCGGAATCCACCAATCCCATTCCTGTGATTTATCAAAGCGGATATCTTACCATTAAGGGATATGATGAAGAATTTGGAATCTACCGTTTGGGTTTCCCGAACCGTGAAGTGGAAGAGGGCTTTGTCCGTTTTATGCTTCCTTATTATGCGAATGTCAATAAGGTGGAGTCCCCTTTTGAAATTCAGAAGTTTGTCCGTGAAGTACGTTCCGGTGATTATGATTCTTTCTTTCGCCGCCTGCAGAGTTTCTTTGCCGATACCACCTACGAGGTGATTCGCGACCAGGAATTACATTATGAGAATGTCCTTTTCATTGTATTTAAGCTGGTCGGCTTCTATACCAAAGTGGAATATCATACGAGCGAAGGTCGCATAGACCTTGTCTTGCAGACGGATAAATTCATTTATATCATGGAATTTAAATTGAATGGGAGTGCTGAAGAGGCTTTGCGACAGATAAAGGATAAGCATTACGCCCTTCCTTTCGCGACGGATGGACGGAAACTCTTTCAAATCGGGGTAAACTTCAGTGCGGAAACCCGCAATATTGAAAAGTAGATTGTGGAAGCTTGAGTGTGCCTGCTCTTTTGATGGTATATTGCATTAATAACCGGTACCCAGTTTTCGCCAGCTATTTTGGGGAGTATTCCTCGATAAATAATACATTGTATTCTCCTCCCTATGAGTTTGAATAGACAAATCATCTGCCATCCTACACTAGTCTCACTTTATGTTGTTGAATATTAGTATATTAATAGGGTGTAGGATAGTGGTGTGGGATGGTTGCAGATGCGGTGTATCTTACCCCTTTCCCTCGCTCATCCTTACACTTTCCCTTACTTATCCTTACGCCCTGTCTTTGCCATCCTGCTTTTCACCAAGTGTTTCCTGCGTATGAAACTTTAGTTTCCCCCTCTTGAAACTCCAGTTTCCTCTGCCTGAAACTTTAGTTTCCCCTGCTTGAACCTCTAGTTTCATTTGCTTGAACTTCTGGTATCCTGTGGTGAAACAACATTTTCTGTTACTTGAAACAGTCTGTTCTTGTACTCTCTTTCGGCTCTTGATGCTTGCTTTTCAGTCATAACTGCCTGTCTTCTCAGGCATTAATAGGCTATGTATTGAGTATTAACACCCTGTACATAGGTTGTTAATATCCTATATGTGAGTTATTAATATCCTATATATTGGTTCTTTATATCCTGTATTTATGCAGTTAATATGCTGAATATCTATAGTTTATGGTTTTTATCCATCATCTGCCTTCCGGTGATAGGTGACAGATGCGGTGATAGGTTGCGGACAACCTGTCACCATACCTTAAATTCCGATGAACAGGGATGTTCATGATTGCCGGTGATAGGTGATAGAGGGAAGTGCGAAAAACTTCTGTGTATATCCGCCCTGCCCGCTTCCTTCTTTTTCTCCCTCTCGCGCACACATACGCACGCATGAATATAATAATGTGCCTTCCCTTCCAGCCTTTTTCCCCGCCCCGTCCATTCTTAAAAAAAACGTCCCGTCACTTCGTTATGTTTCAGCGGTTTATCTTTCCTTTTCCAAAAAAACTTCAAAAAAATAGTTGAATATATTTGGATTATATCCGAAAAGCGGGTACTTTTGCACCCGCTTTCCAAGAGAGGACAGCCTTGCAGAATTGACTTAATGACAAAGCGTAGGACCGCTTTACTTTAAGAACAAAAAAGATCCGGAAAAGTTTGGATTATAATAAATAAAGTTCTTATATTTGCAGTCCGATTTGCAAAGAGACGCGGTTTTCCGTTTATCGTTTTCGTCCCTTCTTTCCCTTTCGCTAAGAGAGCCTGAGAAACGAACCGAAAAAGAAAAATGAAAAAAACTTCCGAAAAGTTTGGCAGTTAAAATAAAACCCCTTACCTTTGCACCCGCTTTTGAAAACGAAGCGCAAGTTCTTTGAAATATTGATAAACAATACAAGTAGTACAAGATTAAAATAGAACCGTCAATGCTTATATAATAAATATAGGTATATAAGATAGAGTCAATAAATTGTACGGCATCCTGAACAGAGCAAGAAAATCATCTTAACAGATGAAAAGATACTTTTACAATGAAGAGTTTGATCCTGGCTCAGGATGAACGCTAGCTACAGGCTTAACACATGCAAGTCGAG
>CAJKZL010000408.1 GCA_905204385.1 uncultured Odoribacter sp.
CATTGCGGGATTGGCTTGCATATCCGGTACAAAATCTTTTTTTGTTTGTACCCTCGGTGCTAAGGCGGCGCGCGTACTCGGCCTTTGTCTCTTATTGGGAGGAAGCGTTACGGGCGTTCACGTCTGGAAGCTGGCCCGTACGGCTGCCGGATATCAAAACCTGATTGCCCGTTTTTCAGGTAAAGATGAGGAGTTTGCCCGGCTCCGGTCTATGTATCCGCTTTTGAATACGACGATAGACTACCTGGCTTTTTACTGAGAGGAGGCGAATAATTATGGCAGGCCGGAAGAAGCGTTGGAAATATTTCAGCAATTGGGAAAGTGTTTCCCGACTGCATTCCAGCAAAGGGAATTGGGGAAAGCATGGGAGGCTATGGGAGATTTTGAAGCTGCAGAGCGCGCTTATCTTAGGGCGAACGGGATGATGCCTTTATTGATAGGTCCGCATTATTTACTGGCCCGGTTGTATGAACGCGGACATCGGTACGAAAAAGCTTGTGTACAGGCCCGTTTGGTTATGGAGAAGAAACCGAAAGTGTATACTCCGGAAGTCTATTATATGAAAAAGGAAATGAAACACAAACTTCATGTTTGGAAATCGATAAATGAACCTTAAAAAAAATGCTAAGATGAGAACAAACAGAAATTTCAAACGCTTTATAGTAGCGTTATTATGGTCGATTCCGGCAATTTTTATGGGCGGTTGTCAGGATGATTCGATAAGCCCGTGGGTATCCGGAGAGGATGAAGGTAATGTCCTGGAAAGTGCCGTTGAGTGGTATAATGCACAGAAAGCCGGCAATGAAGTATTGTTGTCCGGCTCGGTTGCTACGCGGTCGGGGGAAAATATGTTGTTTTTTACAGAGCCTAGCTGGAAATATTATTATAAGTCGGAGGATAGCCGTTGCCGGGCTTTGGATGTGGTATTGACGGACCGGATCGGTCTGGATTTTGTTTTGCAGCAGAATAATCAGATGTATGAAAAGACGGGACAGCACCGCTTCCGTCGGTCTTATTCCCGGTTAGTGATTCTGACGAGTAAAACTGACGGTAAGCGTATCGGCTTTATCATGACGCTTTTGCCCTCGGTGAATTACGTCACCCATTATGGGGACCGGATCGGTAAGATCACTTATTTGAAACGGGACCCTGATTTTGACGGAATGATATTTTTTCATAATTTAGACGGTACGTTTGCAGGAGGATGGCGCTATGAGAACGGCAATGTTACGGGATGGATTCCTGAATTGTTGCCGGCAGATAAAGTGAGCGGTAGTGGAGAAGAAGTTTTTTATTTCGAGATGTTGCCTGCCGCTTATCGCATTATAAATATTTGCACGACGCGTTCCGGCACCGAAGGAGAGACCATAGATGGAGGAGAACTCGAAGAAGTGGACGTCGTCGGGAATGGTAATAATTCAGGGAGTAGCGGCGGCGGATTTATTGTCATTGGCGGGGGCGGCGGATTTTATCCGGGAGACAATACCTCCGATCCGGGAGCTGTGAGCGGAGGCGGTGGCGGAGGTGGAAAAGGCTCGAATCCCGGAACAACTCCGGTTCCCGCTCCAAAAGTCGAAATCGATCAAAGCGTGAAAAATAATCCTAAGATAAACAAGCTATTGGAAGCTTTGATGAATATCAATGATTCTTACTTGAAAAAATTGATAGCCCGGTATCAGGGAGAGAATAATAATTATAATTTGAAGTACGTAGTAGATGCAGATTATTTTAAAGATAGGGATCCTGGAACTCGCGGAGTTTGTGTGCCTATGGGAAAGGATGGGGTAATTATATATTTAAATCCAACCCAATTAAGCAGTGCACGTTCTATTGAAGTTGCCCGGACTATATTGCATGAATCATTGCATGCTTATATTTTTTCGATTAATCGAAAAGCGAATGCTTCTTTAGGCATTACAACTCTTGATAAAGATTGGGAAACTTATACCCAAAAAACCGCTCAACATGAAGCGATGGCAATGAGAGAGATTGACAATATGGCTGATGAATTGGAACGAATCCATAGAAATGCCGGAGAATACGACATTGTATGGAAACATTATGATTTTTATAGCCTGGAAGAACGAAAATTGTTTTACGAAGGGTTAGCTTGGGATGGATTACAAAATACAACTCTGTATAAAAATATGGACAAGGATAAGAAGGAACATATGTTAAATGTTTATAGGACAGTAAAGGGTGTATGTAGATATGATTGGGAATAAAATCTAGATTTATGCGGTTATTCGTATTTTTGCATATTTTATGGTTGTTTTCGTCCCTTCCTCAAGGGGCGAAACAAATAAATTTGAAACAAGTGGCTTTGGCTTCGGATACCATGGAATGGCCTCGTCCGCCTGTTTTTAAAGGAGATACGCTTTATTTCCTGGTTGACCGGAATTCTCCTGAGGTAGAATTTAATGAATATTATATAAATAACCCTAATTTTCCCAATAAGAATTATGACTGGGATTTTAATATTCCTGTATTATCATTTGGAAAAATACACAATAAAGAGTTTACTTTTTATTGTTATCAGCCACCGAAGCCTTCTTGGCAATATTGTCATATCGAGCGCAAACCTCTGTCCTTTTTAGATAGCATCAATCATTATAAAATATCGAATTTTTTTCCTTATGACCGGGGATTTATAGAAATTGTAAATTCCAATTATACCGGAGGATTAGTACAACCCCCTAAAGCACGTCTCCTTGATTGGGGAACTATCCGGAATGATTCGATAACGATGTACGAAGTGGTTTTGTATTGGTATGAGGATGATTTTGAATAGTGGGAGAAGATCAATCATTGGGGAATGGAGTATATCATCGATTGATTTTGCCATGAATTTAATTTTACCGCTTACCGTTCTGTTGCTTATGTCCCTCCTGCATGTGGAGGGACTGCAACAACCTTCTCTGCAGCCATGTATGAGCGTTGTTGCGGATATCGGTGAGTGGGTAATTGTTCCTTTTTAACCCCCTCGACGTTTTATTTAATAGTTACCATCGTAGCTCCGTAGCCGTACTGTTTGAAGGAAGCATCCTGATGGTGGTGGCGCTTGAATTTAGTCTGTAATTCCCAAAGGATTCGTTGACGGAGTACTCCGTCTCCTTTTCCATGGATAAACACAATTTTTTGTCCTCTCCTGAGTTTATATTCCTCCAGGGTTTTCCGGAAAACGTCCAGTTGATATTCCAGGATATCCTTACTTTCCATGCCGGCAGTGGTTTCCAGCAATTCATCGCAGTGAAGATCGATTTCGACGATGTTGCCGACAATCTGTTTTTGGGGACGGCGGCGTACGGTGTCGGCCTCGGCTACCTTCTTTTCCTGAATCGCTTCCTTTAACCGATGCTCGTCGATCTCTTCGGTTTCGATGAAGTTTTCCTTGCTCAGCGGGCGGAGGAGGGATACCGAATTAAACCAGCGGGCATGCCGGTAAGCACCCGCTTTGCAGAGATTTACAGAATTGATTTTCACTTCGGCTTCAAGGGGACTCTTGAGCGTGGTGGATCCTTTCCGGAAAAAGATGGCCTGAATGTTGACTGCCTTGATGTTAGTGTCGATATCTTTCAAGTGGAAGGAGCCCAGCGAACTTATATTTCCGGGTTCGCAGTTCCCGGCGATAACGCCTTTATAGGCATCGTCTTTGCGGAAGGCGGCGGAAAATAAACAGGTTTGTGTGGTGTCGTTGACGACGAAAAATTCAAAGCGGGAATCCTGAAGATTATTGAAATTGTCGGGAACGATAGCCAGATAAACCGTGTCGGCGGGAGCGACG
>CAJKZL010000409.1 GCA_905204385.1 uncultured Odoribacter sp.
GCAAGCAGTTTCGTCTCGTCCGTGCTTACGATGGTTTGGAAGCGGTTCTCTTGTACGATGAGGCGAAGCCGGAGCTGATTCTGATGGATATCAAAATGCCGAATCTGGATGGACTGGAGGCTACCAAGATCATTCGCGAACTGTCTGCTACGGTCCCTATTATCGCTCAGAGTGCTTTTGCCTATGAGCATGATGTGAAAGCCGCGATGGAAGCGGGTTGCAATGACTTCATAGCGAAACCGATAGCTCAGTCGAAACTGAAAGAGGTAATCAATAAGTGGTTGACGACGGAATGACTGTAAATGGTTGACGACGGAATGGCTACGAATGGTTGACGACAGAGCGGCTGTGCCTGAATCAGAATATTGTGTGAGGATAAAGTAAGATTATTATGAAAGCCTTTTATAGACTGTTCTACTATTTTTCTATCCTGCTGACAGGTGTTTTGGCAGGTGTTACCCTAGTGGGTGCTTTTGCCGGAAACACTGCACCGGAGAGTTTCAAACTTATCCCTTTTATCGGTCTAGGGTTGCCTGTACTTTTATTGGCTAATCTGGCTTTTGCCATTTATTGGACGATCCGCTGGCGGTGTTGGGTTTTCCTTTCTCTCATTGCTTTATTCGGTAATTGGGGGTATATAAGTTGCGTCCTTCAGTTTCCTCTTTTCAGCCCGGCTTCGGAGCCGATAGCCAAGCTGGGAACCTATACACCCGGAATATTGACCGTAGCGACTTACAATGTGGATGCTTTCAACCACGAACACATGGGGTATTCCTGCAAAGGTATTGCTACTCAAATGCAGAATCTGCAAGCGGATATCCTCTGCTTGCAGGAGGTCGGTATCAATTCCTCATTTAACATTGACAGTGTATGTGCCGCTTTTTCTAACTGGCCATATCAGTATGTTCCTTCCGCTCCCGAAGGAAAGGAGCTTTTGCAACTGGCTGTTTTCAGCCGTTATCCTATCAGGGAACAGAGTCTTATCACCTATCCTGACTCTAAGAATTGCAGCCTGTGGTGTGACATCGAAATACCCGGTCGCACGATCCGCCTGTTTAATAATCATCTGCAAACAACGGAAGTGACCCGTAACAAAAGAAAACTGTTGTGGACCGTCGCTTTGATCACCTTTTTTATGTCGTCGGTACTGGACAATATGACGTCGGCCATCGTAATGATGCTGCTGATTCAAAAGCTGATCGACGAACAAAAAGAACGCTGGATCTTCGGCAGCATCATTATTATCGCCGCAAACGCAGGGGGTGCCTGGACTCCGATCGGGGACGTCACGACGATCATGTTGTGGATTAATGAAAACATCTCCTCAGGAAGCATCATGAAAACCATCTTCCTGCCCAGCATGGTCGCCCTCGTCATTCCGGTGTTCCTGACCTCCTTCGCATTAAAAGGAAAACTCGCCCTCCCCTTACAAACCTCCGGGCAGGGATCGCAGCAAGCCTTGCCTGCCAAAACGCGTAACCAGGTGCTCGTCGCCGGATTGCTTTGCCTGCTGGCGGTGCCCGTCTTTAAATCGCTGACCAATTTACCTCCCTTCGCGGGCATTATGCTGACTCTGGGGATCTTCTGGATCTTCACCGACAGATTGAACAACCGGCGGATGCGGGGAATTGCGGGATACCGTATCTCCGACATCCTCTCAAAAGTAGATTTTTCCACCATCCTCTTTTTTCTCGGTATACTGATGGCGGTCGCTGCACTGGAAGCTATGGGCATGCTCCATATCCTGGCCTCCTGGCTAAACGGCCATGTCCGCAACATTTATCTCATCAACCTGCTCATCGGACTTTTGTCCTCTGTCATAGACAATGTGCCCCTGGTGGCGGCAGCTATGGGCATGTATCCTCTCCCTACCCATGCCATATCCGCCAATCTCCCCGATGCCCATTATCTGATGAACTTTGTCCGCGACGGGGATTTCTGGAATCTGCTGGCCTTTTGCGCCGGGACAGGAGGAAGCATCCTCATCATCGGCTCGGCTGCCGGAGTGGTCGTCATGGGCCTTGAAAAAATCAATTTCATCTGGTACCTGAAACACATCACCTGGATCGCCTTGCTGGGCTTTCTGGCAGGCATAGGATTTTATTACCTGATTTAATCCGATCGACACTGGCAAAATTTTGACCTCAGCAGGACTTCCGCTATCTTTGTCCTCAAAAGGAGAGTCTATGGATTTGTCACCGGAATTAAAAACATTCATACACGCTCACCTTCTGGAAGACACTGATCGCTTGTTGCTGACGGCCTCACGTTCCCAGGGAATCGATGTTCCCTTTGCCATCCGGCAGATATTATGCCGCCGGCAAATCCGCGAAAAGCTGCCCTCCTGGTTTGCCTGCGAAGATCTTATATATCCTTCCAGGCTGTCGGCAGAGCAATGCTCTTCCGAACCAACAGCCCGGTATAAACAAAAGCTGCTGAAAGGCGAATCTTTTTGTGATCTGACCGGAGGCCTGGGCGTCGACTCCCATTTTTTAGCACAGTCCGCACCCCACGCCCTTTACATTGAACGTTTTCCGGATTATTGCGAGGCTGCCCGGCATAATTTCGCCGCATTGGGAACTCCCCATATCCGGGTTCTTCAGGCCGACGTGCGGACCATCATCGGGGAACTGGCAGCCGACACATTTTATGTCGATCCGGCCAGACGAAACCCCGACAACAAACGCACTTTTGCGCTGGCCGACTGCGAGCCCGACATCCTGCAAATCAAAGACCACTTGTTGACGGCTTCCCGTCGGCTCATCGTCAAAATATCGCCGATGGCCGATCTGGAGCAAACCCTGAGACTATTGCCCGAAACCAACGAAATCCATATCGTCGCGGTGAAAAATGAATGCAAAGAATTACTTTTTGTCCTTGAACCGGAAGCCCGACAGGAGGAAGGAGAAGCCCGGATTTATGCCATCAATCTGCGTCCCGGTCTGCCACCCCAGGAATTTTCTTTTCAGCTCCGCGAAGAGAAAGACAGTCCTCCGGCGCCAACAGGCAACATAGGCGGCTACCTCTACGAGCCCCATGCCGCCCTATTGAAAAGCGGGGCTTTTAAACTCACAGCCCACCGCTACGGTTTACAAAAACTGCACCGCCACAGTCATTTATACACCTCCTCTGCCTACGTAGCGGGATTTCCGGGACGTAGTTTCGCGGTCGACGAAGTCCACGAATATGCCGGGAAACAATTGAAACAACTGGGCAGGCAATTTGCCCACGCCAACATCACGGCCCGTAATTTTCCCCAATCCGTGGCCGACATCCGCAAACGTACAGGCATAAAAGAAGGCGGTGACATTTATTTCTTTGCCACCACCTTAGCCAACGAACAAAAAGTCCTCATCCGGGCTCATAAAGTCCCCTCCGCCTTATAAGCTCAGGGCTTTTTCTTCCTTGCGGGCTTTCTCGCGTTCCCATTCTTCACGCTCACGCTGCTTTTCGACAGCTTCCCGTTCTTTATCTTTTCCTGCCTCTTCAATATCCCTGGATTTGCGTTCTTTTTCAAACCGTTCGTTATCTTGCCCCTTGCCATCGACCACTTCAGCGGGACGGCCGGCCTTGTTTTCCTCTTTTGAATACCAGATATGATCGGCTACTACTCCCCATTTCTCGGCTGTCGGAGTGCATTTACCGGTCAATTCGTCCACGTCTTCGGGCTTGAGCATATCGGTCGAATAAGCCGACGAAACCTTTACCACTTCTTTCAGACTATGCGGATTATCCAACAGCGGACAGGGACGCAGGTGGTTTTTGTTAAACGGCTGCCGCTGT
>CAJKZL010000410.1 GCA_905204385.1 uncultured Odoribacter sp.
ATAATAGTGCGGATAATACGTGCCGGCAAATCCACGGTCGGCTTATACCAAACGGAGATTCCGGAAATACCCTTCGGGAACTTCCACGACACTGAAAGAATTGGGCGGCCAACTTGTTTTTTGCAGGAATTGGCTATGATTATCGTCATAGAAAATATACTGCATCATCCCCATAAAGGTAAAACCGCTCAACCGATAATCCTGGTCCACGGCATATGCGGGCTGATACCAACCGACATAAGTAGACCGCTCATGGAGTTGTCCGTCGTTTATGATAAAATCATTATACAAATCTCCAAAAGCCGTCTCGTCGTAGTTGAAATAGTTCGAATAACCGTATCCGTCGGGATGCAACGAGGCGGGAGTCTGATAA
Organism: uncultured Odoribacter sp.; assembly: GCA_905204385.1. The sequence goes on from CAJKZL010000410.1 coordinate 374, forward strand.
AACAATTCCGCATAATCCCTGAATTTGGTGAAGTCCACCGGATTCAAAGCACATCCGCCCTGTTCATCATGACACATCACCGTGATAAAAGCCGGAATCGAAGATCCTTTAAACATATAACATACCTGATGAGGATTCGTTCCCAAATGTTGGCCCTCGTTCACTTTCTCGAATACATCCTGTACAACCTCACCCGAACGTTCCCAATAAGCCAGATTGGCATAACCCTGCAAATCGCTCAAGATCAGCAAGCCTTGTCCCAATTGGCTTTCTACCACCAGTTTAAACGGAACTTTCGAAAAAACACCTGTCGATTTCTGGATAACGACAAAGCAGGCCTTATAGGTATCGGGATATAGATTTACGGCCGATTGAATATTCGGTTCCTGAGAAAGCGTATCTATTTTCCCATTTCCATGATCGACATACCACAAATACTCCAATTCGTCGGCAGCGACGGGCTGCGACTGTTTTAAGACAGGAGATATCGTTAAAGGTGAAAATTGTGACACCGTCACTGTCGCCGGTATTCCATCGACCGTGATTTCGTTAATGTCCCGATAGCTGTAATTCCCTTTATCTTCATAACAGGAAACAAAGGTCAACAGCAATATTCCTATATAAATTATCGATTTCATCGCTTCAGATTTTTAATTGATTTACCAGGGTTCTATCACTTGCTGATTCTCGTCGAGGACCGGATAATTCTTGATAAAATAATTCTTCAATTCCTGTCCTACCCCGTAATACCAGAAATTGAAATCGTTGTTCAATTCGTCTGCCGAAGGCAGATCTTTTCCTGCAATCCGAATCAGGTGCTTGTGTTTCACCCGACTCCATGCTCCGAATATCCAATCCTGCCAGGCCTCCGGTTTCTCCAACCGGTTGGAAATGACGATCCTCACAGTCTGCCTTTCTTTATCTCCCAATTCAAAATCGGCGCTCCCGGCCAATTGCAGGGTCAACACAAAACTCTGCGACCGCAAGACAGTGTCCTGATTATAAAGCGTTACCGGGAAAGCCGCTTCATAAGCATCAGCCGGAAAGAGGGCTTCGGAAGGAATCGAATAATGCTTTCCGGAGACCGCCGTCGTCAAATCGCCGGCCACTTCCACCCGAAAATGACGATCATAAGCAGCCGCCAAGCCGGAACACCTGACCGGAACATTCAATACTACTTCATTTTCAAAAGTATAAATAAACGAGTACAACATCTCCTCGACTTCCTTCTTCTCATCGATATAAAAATACACCGAAGCAATGGGATCCTCGAACTTTTGCAATTTATCTTCCTGACAAGCGGAAAACAGCGGCATCAGGACCATCAGAATATATAATCTCTTTTTCATAAAACACATTGATTAATCGATACGACCGAACTCTTTCTCCATATCCGGGACAGGCACCTGATAAACCGCATCACCGGTAGCCCGTACTTCCGTTCTATTCACACCGGTAAACGAAGTCATGCCTTTTCTTTTCAGGTAAAAGAACAATTGCCCTTCTCCCAAAAAATCCTTTGCATATTCTTTATAGATCTCGTTTTCGGGATCGATCCGGCTATCCCGTTCGTCGAGTGCCGGAATAAAACGATACTTTCTGACTTCGTTGAGGTAAGCAAAACGGGTCTCACGTTCCGCAGCACATTCCGCAGCGATATAGTACACCTCGCTCAAACGGATTAAGGGGAACAGCGAACCCGTAAAATATTTATTCAGAAACACCTCATTCTCGTTTTCGCGGCTTCCGAATTGATTCTTCCATCGTAAATCGGTAGATCCCAAAGAAGCCACTTCAAACAAAGTCTCGGCACCGGCTGAGGAAATTTTTAATTTCGTATTTCCGGCATTTTCCGAGAACCACTTTTCGGACTGTTTTTTCAATAACGTATTTTTGAGATAAACCCCGGAAATAATTTCCGGATAAAACAGAGTGACTCCCATACTATTGAGTTCTTCCTGGGTAGTAAAATGATAATCGGCTCCGATCACTTCGCTTGCATATTCCAATGCTTTCGGTTTATCTCCTTTATAAAGATAAGCTCTGGCCAACAAAGCCGACACCCCGTAATAATTCAACCGAAACTGCCGGTTTTGCCTGAAACCGTTCGCGGTCATAAAATCGAACTCCCCATCCGGTACACCTGTAAAATAAGGATCGTTCACTTTCAGCAACTGAAAAGCAATTTCCAGATCGCCGGTGATCCGTTCCAGGGCTTCCTCTACCGTCAGTTGGGGAAAGGGAACAGTGGAAACGGCATTCACATACGGAATCGCCGGTTTATTCATCCCCCCGGCCGGAGAGGGCCCGAACAAACGCAACATATCCAAATGCAGCATCGCCCGTAATGCCCGGGCCTCAGCCTCCACAATCGCGTAGTTCCCTTCCGGGAAAAGCCCCTCTTTACCCCTGAGATTCTCCAGGATATTGTTACAGTTGGCGATCTGGGTATATGCTTTTTCCCAAATGGGTTCAAAGAGTGTTTTGCAGTTGTTCCAATCGTAATTCACTGCATACAAATAAGCCGATCCCCCTCCTGTCGTATTCGAAATCGAATAAATCTGCGCCAACACATCGATGACCCCGCACTGTAATTCTCCGCCGTACAATTCCGGATCGCTCAGGTTCAGATATACCCCCATCAGGGCATTGTAAAACCCCTGATCCGACGAAAAGAGTTCCCCCTGTTTCATTTCCGTCTGCGGATTCACATCGAACCAACGATCGCAGGAGATCAGGCAAACCAATACCAATATGTATCCTATTTTATTTTTCATCTTGTCCTCCTTTCTTTAAAAACGAATTTGTAATGAAGTCGTGAATGTCCTCGCAAAAGGATAATCCAATCCCCGCTCGGCTTTCATCGTCGATATCCGGAATAAATCGTTCATATAAAAAGCCAGTTTCAGGTATTTGATCCGGAGAGGTTCCAGCAGCCGGCCATCGAATTCATAAGCCACATTCAACGATGTCATGTTTAAATAATTATTTTTTTGTACAAAACGGGAAGTCGGACGAGTCACCGAAGCATCTTTCACATCCTTAAAGAAAGTCTCGTCCCCCGGATTATGCCAACGGTCGACCAGCACTCTTCTGTCACAATTGTAGTGTTTATCGGCATTTTCCACCCGATCCACCAAGGTCTGATTATAGGCTTTTTCGCCCAAGCTGTAATTCAGATAAGTATTCAACGAAAAACCTTTATAGAAAATTCCCAAACCGAGATTTCCGTACAAACCGGGATCCGTAGTTGCATAAGCGACATAATCGTCGGCATTCCAATCATAGGTTCGTTTACCGCTCTTATCGAGGAACATTTCTTTTCCGTTTGCCGGATCGATACCCAGGGAACGAACCACCCAAATGGTGTTCAACGACTCTCCCTCGACATA
>CAJKZL010000411.1 GCA_905204385.1 uncultured Odoribacter sp.
TGATTATAATCTGCTAGTTCATTGAATATAAAAATCCGCTCGAAAGGGCTGTTTTTTTAAAACATAGGGACGGGGCAAATGTATCATTCAACGTGATACATTTGCCCCGTCCTATGTTTCATATTCCGGCAGCTTTCAAAAGTTCGGTTTTCAGTTTGCCATGATTCCGCAAGTCATTACGGAGTTTGTAATTTCCTGCTTTATCCACTAACACATAAGAAGGGATTCCGGTAATTCCGAATTGGTCGGTGACATAATCCCATTGCTCTTTACTCAAACGGTAATGTTCACCTTTGATATCGGGGATCATACTTTGCCAGGTGCCCATCGGCGAACTCGATCCGGTAAGGTAGACAAAAACGATATCCTTATCTTTAAAGTCCGTTGTCTTCAAGGGTTCCATCTCACGGATAGATGCCCGGCAAGGTCCGCACCACGTGGCCCAGAAGTCGACAAAGACTGCTTTTCCCTTGTAAGGGGCTATGATCGCATCGAATATTTTTTTATTGGCTACCTGAGGCACTTCGCAAATACTATATCCTTCTTTCTGTTTATTGGCTTCCACCTTTTCCTTTATCCCTTCTTCCATACGTTTAAAAGCTTGTGCATAAAAAGGATCTGCGAGCGATTGCAAAACGGCTTGCTGTCCGGAAGTTAAAGGTTGCATATTATTCAATTGTTCCGGTATGCCTTGCACTTTTTGCAGGTCGAACAATATGCCTTTATCGGTACCGAGGATTGTCGGCAGATCCTTTATGCCGAACAGTGCCGGATAAGAAAGAATATATTCATTGGAAAACAACAACTTCGGATCGTCCGCTTTCAATTCTTTCAAAACACTGTAGTGCTTGTCGGTAAACTGTGGTGCTTTAAAATCCGTGTTTCGTTGTTCCCAGGGGATATGATTGGCTTCGCGGTAGGCTATTTCCAGACGGGAATCAGCCTCACAAATCGCGGTTATGGCTTCCGCCCGGTTGTTCGTCAGCCAGTATTCCCTGGCCATTGGTGAAAGAGCGGGGTCGTTCGTCAGGCTATCGGCTATTTTGCCGTATTCCTCCATGATGTAATTGACATACTGATCGGCATCCATTCCCTGAATGGCCTTAAAAAAATCGAGAGAATGCGCTTGCAAAAAGCATTTGGGCCTGGAGGTTGTTATCGTGCGGCATAAATCGGCATACTTCCCCTTGTAGTAGCAATAAGTTTGGGGGCGGTCCCGGTGATAGCGGGAAGCGCGACGCGATAAAGCGGCCAGGTCGATATACATTTCTGCTTCTTCTCCCGGAGCTAAAGTAATGGAAGCTGAACCTAGAGAAGTTACTAGGAAACCTGTATATGTTCCATATTGATTGAATTCAAACTGACATCTCCCTTGCTCATCCACTGGGGCCGTTAATTCTTCCTGCCCGGCAGTTAAAAACTTGTTCAGATACATTTCCACCGATTTTATCTTTAACTCCGGTCGGTAGCCTAACAAATATACCTTCAATTTTGTTTTGCCTACTCCCAGCATAGGATCCGGCAGTCCTTCCGAAATCGCAGCCGCATCTTTCACCAGTTCCGGAGGCACCTGTGCGACATATCCCGGGGAAGCAACGTCCTGTTGCAATTCGATATCAAAGATTTTAAAACATTCCTCACAGTCTGATTCGATGAAATCCACTTTTTTCACCGAACGAGGCAAAGGCGGGAAGTACAATTGAAAAGAGCTTTGTCCCGATTCAGGCATCCAGTGATAGTCGCCCACTTTAATTCCCTCTCCCTTAACGAGCGAATATTTTTGATCTCCCGCCTTCAGATAGGTGCCCGTGTCTATCCGTATCCAATATTTCGGCCGGTAATAGGCATCGATATAAAAGATAGTTGCCGTGTCGTTCAGGACAATTTTATCGATTTCCAGTGTCTGCGTATTTTTCACTCCGAATAAGGGGCGTTCGATTGTCCGTTCGCCTTGCCGGCAAGCTCCCAATACGAGGATGATTCCCAGCAGTACATATAAATTCCGTGATTTTTTCATAAATTTGAAGGTTAAATTTTTATCCTAAATTATATTAAATCCAGTAATACACCAATTATTTTATAATTTTAGTGTGTAAAAATGCGAAACTAGTGCATCGGCGTGAGTTTCTCTTCGAAAACGAATGACGGTGGACGACTGGAAAATGGCGGAATGATACATTTGCCCCGTCCCTTTGTATCATAACGGAGGGCTTGGGTGTACCGTTGAATTATATTATCTTTGTTTTGTCCTAAAACCGATTTGCAATGAAATACCCGATAGGAATACAAAGTTTTGATCAGATTGTAGAAGACGGATACGTTTATGTCGACAAGACCGACTTGATTTACTCGCTTGTCAAGGGAGGGAAGATCTACTTCCTGAGCCGTCCGCGCCGCTTTGGGAAAAGTTTGCTGATGTCTACCCTGAAAAACTATTTTCTCGGCCGGAAAGAGCTTTTCCGAGGGCTGGCGATCGACCGTCTGGAAAAAGACTGGCAGTCTTATCCGGTATTCCATATCGACTTTAACGGGCGGGATTTTACCCGTGAGGGGACTTTGGAACAGGTACTTGAATGGTATGTTTCCCAATGGGAGGAAGAATATGGCTTGATGGCGGATTGTAAAAGTTCGGTTGTCGGCGATCGTTTCATCCGACTGCTGGGGCAGGTGCATGAACAATGCGGTCGGCGGGCCGTGGTGCTGATCGATGAGTATGACAAACCTATTCTCGACGTCCTTGACACCAACCTGGAGACCTTGGTCGACGGGAACCGAATCCTGCTGGAAGACCGGAACCGCAATGTGTTAAAAGGCTTCTATTCCGTGTTTAAGGCTGCGGACGAGCATTTGCAGTTTGTCTTTCTCACAGGCGTCACCAAGTTTTCGCAGGTGAGTGTGTTCAGCGGATTCAACCAACCGGAAGATATCAGTATGGCCCGCCGGTATGAAACGCTTTGCGGGATTACTCAGGACGAACTGGAGAGTTATTTTTCCGAACCGATAGCCGAAATGGCGGAAATATATCGCTGTGATGTACCGAAAATGAAACAATTGTTAAAACAGCAATACGATGGATATCATTTCAGCTCGCGTTTGGTGGAGGTTTACAATCCCTTCAGTTTGCTTAATGCTTTCAAGATGCAGGAATTGAGGGATTACTGGTTCAGTAGCGGCACGCCTACCTATCTTATCCGCTTGCTGAACCATACGAAAGAGAATCTGGACGAATTGACCGGACGCTATTATGGGCCGGAGGAGTTTATCGATTATAAAGCGGATTTGGAAAAACCGTTGCCGATGATCTATCAAAGCGGTTATCTCACGATTAAGGACTATAATTGGGAAGATAACACTTTCCTGCTCGATTTCCCGAACAATGAAGTGAAGAAAGGCTTTGTCAGCATGGTTGCTGCCGATTATTTGAAACCTTCGGTTGATACTGCTTCGTGGGTGAGGGAAGCCGTTGCCGCATTGAAGAAAGGCGATGCGGATAAATTCCGCCGTCTGCTGACCTCTTTTCTCAGCGATATCCCTTATTATATGCGTCGTAAGGAGAAAGAGCGCGAAAAAGAACGTTATTTTCACTACACCTTTTACCTGATCTTGCGCCTTATGAGTGTTTACACAGTCTACACCGAGAAACAGCAGAGCGAAGGCCGGGTGGATTGTATCGTCGAAACGGGCGATTATGTCTACATCTTCGAGTTTAAATTGGACGGCACGGCGGACGAGGCTCTCCGGCAGAACGAGGAGAAAGGCTATG
>CAJKZL010000412.1 GCA_905204385.1 uncultured Odoribacter sp.
CTCTACCTATGAAAAAGTATACCGAGGTGATCGGAAACATGCTAACCGCTCCAGAAAGGACGGATAAACTCAGCAATGCCACCGTCGAGTACCTGGACCTGGACCAATGGACGGCGCAAAAAAGCCGTTTTATAGCCAAAAGCAAGGAAGGGACGGAATACGGCATCGCCCTCAAACGCCACAGCCAGGTTGAAAACGGAGATATCCTGGAATATGATGCGGCAAAACATAAGGCCGTAGCCATCCGCATAGCCCTAAAGCCGGTATTGATTATCGACTTACACAAAATCGCCGGAAAAAGTCCGGAAGAAATGATCCGCCGCAGCGTCGAGCTGGGACATGCTATCGGCAATCAACACTGGCCCGCTATCGTCAAAGGTACAAAAGTCTTCGTGCCGTTAACGGTCGATAAAAAAGTGATGATGAGCGTCATGGATACCCACCATTTTGAAGATATCAGCTATGAATTCCAAGCGGGACAAGAGATTATCCCTTATCTGGCACCTCATGAAATCCGCCAGCTTTTCGGAGGATGTTCCCAGGAAATCCCTCATCAGCACGCTCACGAACACTTTCCTGCCGGCAACCACACACACACGCATGGGGAGGGAAGCACGCACGACGCTGTACATTCCCCTTTGAACGGATCCAATCTTCATCACAATTAAAACATCGCGACCGCAATTCATTCACCAACCTTTCAAGCAAATATGACGACCGACGAAATTACCCGGATGATGCATCTGCTGGAGTTTTCCGATTCTGCTTTTCCGGTGGGTACCTTTTCATTTTCCAATGGATTGGAGACGGCAGCCTTCGAAGGAATAGTATACAATGCCGAAACCCTCGAACAATATACCCGGACCGCTCTTCAACAAACTTTATTTTGCGACGGTATTGCCGCCCTACAAGCATTCCGGGCCGCCGGTAAAGGACAATATCCACTCGTCAGAAAAGCAGACCGGCAACTGATCTTATGCAAAATGAACGCAGAAGCGCGGCAAATGCTTACCCGCATGGGCAAAAAAATGGCTGAAATCTGCTCTCAAATTTGCGAAAGCCCACTGATGTCCCGCTGGCTCGGCGAAATACGTTCCGGAGAAACACCCGGAACTTATCCCATTGCCCAGGCCATCTGGTTTCAACAAAACGGTTCTGCAGAAAAAGACCTTTTTGCCGCTATCGAATACGGAGCGATCAATATGATACTCAACGCCGCTCTGCGCTGTGTCAAGGTTTCGCACTATGAAACCCAGGCCATCCTCTACCGTTTGTGCAGGGAAGCCGCCCAGGATTACGAAAACGTCCGGGAACTCGGCTTCGACGATATGCGGGCTTTCGCCCCGGAAATGGACATTTTAGCTTCATAGCACGAAAAGGCAAAATGCGGATGTTTATGAATTAATCCCAAACATTAAAAATCTAATTATGAGTAATACTTGTAGAATCGGAATCGGTGGCCCGGTCGGATCGGGAAAAACCGCATTGATCGAAGCCATCACCCCTTATTTTCTGAAATTAGGACTTAAAGTTTTGATCATCACCAATGATATCGTAACCACCGAGGACGCCAAACATGTCCGGAAAATGTTAAAAGGCTATCTGGCGGAAGACCGGATCATCGGCGTGGAAACAGGAGCATGTCCCCACACTGCCGTCAGGGAGGACCCTTCGATGAACATCGCTGCCGTAGAGGAAATGGAAGCTAAGTTTCCGGACAGCGACGTCGTGCTGATCGAGTCGGGAGGTGATAACCTGACCCTCACTTTCAGTCCCGCTCTGGTCGACTTCTTTATCTACGTCATAGACGTGGCCGCCGGAGATAAAATCCCCCGGAAAGACGGACCCGGAATTTCCTATTCCGATATTCTTGTCATCAACAAAACGGACCTTGCCCCTTATGTTCATGCCTCTCTGGAGGTCATGCGCCATGATTCCGAACTCATGCGCCCCGGAAAACCGTTTGTTTTCACCAACTGCATGACAGGCGAGGGCATTCAGGAACTTGTCGGACTCATACGGGATATGGCCCTTTTCGACCGGGTATCCCAAAAACAAGTAGAGGAGATGAAGCTATGAAAGACTTTACCGACTGCCGAGAAGTTCAACCCTATCGGTCACCGACCAAAGCCATGCGCATAGGAGCGCCCGGCAAGTTCGGCATGCTCGATTTGGTGTTCGAACTCGACGGACAGCAGAAATCCATCATGCGGCATTGGGACAGGCGCGCACCCTTAATTGTACAACAGGAATTGTACTTTGACGAAGGCATGCCCGAAATGCCCTGCGTATACATCCTTTCAGCGGGAGGACCCAATGTCGACGGCGACCGGTATGAAAACCGCTTTACCGTACGGAAAGATGCCTATGCCTTTATATCGACCGGGGCGGCCACGAAAATTGCCGAAATGAAATATAACTTTTCCGGGCTGACGCAACGATTCATACTCGAAGAAAATGCCTACCTGGAATATATCCCCGAAGCGACGATTCCTTGCCGCAACAGCCGCTATATCACAAATACGGAAATCATCGTCCACCCTACGGCTACCCTTTTTTATTCAGAAATCTATACCGGAGGAAGGAAATACTACAAAGACGGGGAACTATTCGTTTACGATCTGTTATCCGTTTGCACCCACGCCCATCGGCCCGACGGAACACCCCTATTCAGGGAAAAAATGGTAGCTTCCCCCAAAGAAAAAAATGTCCGGGATATCGGCATTATGCACCGCTACGACGTCTTCGGGAATGTCATAGTCCTCACTCCTCCCGAGAAGGCCGCCCGGATATATGCCGAAACTCAGGCCTTTATCGACCGCGACAAACATCTGGCCGTCGGCATCAGCCGTCTGCCCAACGATTGCGGATTGATATTCAAAGTCCTGGGCGAAGAAACACAACCGGTGAAAAGGATCATCCGCGAATTTTGCTCTTCGGTCCGCATGGAGATTAAAGGGAAACCTTTACCGGAAGAATTTATCTGGAAATAGGCCACAGAGATAAACGCAAACGATCGGTGAAAGGGGAAGGAGGCCCCAACCAAGGGGCAAGCGTGTATTCTTCCTTTCGGGCATTTGATTTAGAGCAACTTAAAACAAATAAAAAAAAATGGAAACTACAACTACAACAAAATTACCGGCAGTCTTTTCTCCCGGTTTTTTCAAGCTATATTTCAAGGGAGCAGGCCAGGTCATGTTCCAGGGAAATATATGGACCGGTATATTTTTCCTTGCCGGAATTTTCTACGGAGCATACGAAGCCCACATGCCTGCAGTAGCCTGGGGCGCTGTAGTCGGGACCTTTATGTCGACACTTACGGGCTATCTGTTGAGATATCCTGCAGAGAGGGGAATACAGGGACTCTGGGGCTTCAACGGTATCCTGGTGGGATGCGCCCTGCCTACTTTTTTGGGCAATGTCCCTTTGATGTGGCTGGCGGTCATCGTATTCTCTTCGATGACCACCTGGGTGATGTTCGGTTTGAATATGCTATTGGCCCCCACAAAAGTGAGTTCATTCACCTTTCCTTTCGTACTGACCACCTGGTTTATCCTCATGGCAGCCCGGATTATGCACGGACTCCCTGATTCAGGGCTGGGAGCCCCCGAACTGCCGGGAAATTTTTCCGCGGTTTTCGATACCGGCTTCAAAAGCCTGGTGATTTATTGGCTGAAAGGCATCAGCCAAGTATTTCTGATCAACTCCTGGGTAACGGGGATCCTCTTTCTGATCGGCCTGTTTATCAGTAGCCGCTGGGCAG
>CAJKZL010000413.1 GCA_905204385.1 uncultured Odoribacter sp.
TCTTGAACTTACTTATAGATTCGATATATTAACCACCAAAGGATTCTTTACCTTTATACTTTCTTGTTGCACCGTGCGGAACCAATCGCCGGCCGTAGGCACATCGGCCTTGCTCCAGGCAGTTCCCATATAATAAGTATACGGTTTACCGGCTTCAGGATAAGTCGTCAGCGCCAGCAAATGTCCGTCCTGGGCCACCACATCCGTCATGCGGTCCGTGAACACCAACCCGATGCCGATATGTCCGTTATTATCCCCATTGTCGTTATTCTGGGGCTCCCAATAGGCCAGTACGCCGTTGGAAGCGTCCATCAGCGTATCTCCAGGCTGGGGACGGCTTACGATTCCGGCAGCAAGCGGCATCCCTGCAGGAGATCCGGTATAAATTTCCTGTACTTTATTGAAATGGCTGTTGGCGTCCAACGATATAATCCGGGTTTCTGTCAAGCTAGCCTCACCGGCCTCAAAAGGCGCATAATCCAGGCGGAAACTGATCCGAATAGGACCATTATCCAGGGTTTGTTGCCGAATATAATTATTGGCCAGCACGATTTTGCCGTCGATATACGGCGCCATGGCTCCCGATCCTAAAGTACGCCCCACTTTATAACAATCCATGCCCTTACCGTGATCTTTATGATAATCCCCCGTTTTATACCATTCATCGATCAAAAGCTCATCGGTCCGCTTCACCCAGGTATCGATCCCATTGCTGATTTCGCCGGTAGCTTCCAAAGCCGGTCCGTACATTCGGTGACCTACCAAATTATTTTCCCAGGCATAATCGTCCATACGCTCCGGCACAAAACGCCCGTAAGCCTGCTTGACATAGGATGCCGGCTGTCCCGTCTTTACGGTAAAAACAACCTCTGCATTCGGTTGCACAGTGACCTGAAAAATCAAAGCCAAAGGAGTGTCGCCTCCATTAAAAATAACCTGGCTCGGTATTTCCTGTCCGGCAGCATCGTAAACCACCACTTGCTCAGGAGTACCCCCCGGCAGTTTTTTAGCGATATCTTCCCAATTCACCTCCACCGTTTCCAGCGTACGCGCCAAATCTGTCGTATTCTTTACAGAAACGGAAACGCCTGGTTCCTTGGTACAGCTTGTCCATACAAAAAACAATACGGCCAAATAAACTATTTTATTCATGTCTTTTCATTTTGATAAACCACCCACTTTTATTTATTGTGTCCTTGCAACTTCCCTCTTCGTTCATCATTCCCTCTTATCTGAGGTCGTTCGGAGTGCAAGTATCCATATCCCCGTAATCGATATTTTCTCCGGCCATTCCCCAGATAAAGGTATAATTGCTGGTTGCACTGGCAGAGTGGATAGACCAGACGGGCGAAATCACAGCTTCCTCGTTCTGCATCCAGATGTGACGGGTTTCGTCGATCTCGCCCATAAAATGACATACTGCCTGATTTTTAGGCACTTCAAAATAGAAATAAGCTTCCATCCTGCGATTATGAGTGTGAGGCGGCATAGTATTCCAAACGCTTCCCGGCTTGAGTTCCGTCATTCCCATTTGCAACTGGCAGGTAGGCAACACCTGATTGACAATCAATTTATTAATCACCCGGTGATTGCTTTCTTCCAGCGATCCCATCTCTACTACCACAGCATCCGCCTTCGTCACCTTGCGGTCCGGATAAACGGCATGTGCAGGGGCCGAATTAAAGTAAAAACGGGCAGGCTGATTGCTGTCTTTGCTGGAAAAGAAGACGTTCCGGTCACCCTTGCCCAGATAAAGTGCTTCTTTGTAATCCAATTCAAAAGTTTTTCCATCCACCTCAACCGTCCCGGCTCCGCCTACATTGATGATTCCCAACTCTCTTCTCCATAAGAAAAAAGGAGCTCTCAGCGGATCGATCGCAGACAATTCCAGCTTTTCGTTCACGGGAACTGCTCCGCCCACAATCAAACGGTCGTACATGGTGTACACCATATTAATTTCGTCGGCCACCATTAAGTCAGAAATCAGAAATTCTTTCCTAAGCCTGGTTGTATCGTATGCTTTTATATTATTTACTCTTTAATCCGAACATAACGAAGAGTCGCGGACGATCAATTCCGGCACAAGCACCATATCCGCCGGATTCTCGCCATTTATCCGGGCCAGCAACATCCGGGCGGCCTGCTGTCCCATTTGTTTACTGAACTGGTCTACACTGCTCAGCGAAGGAGTCATCAAGGCATCCATCGGCTCGTTAGCAAATCCGCATATGGCAATGTCCCGGGGAACCCGAATGCCGTTTCTGAGAAATTCCTGCATCATGCCCAAAGCGATGAAATCGCTGGTACAAAATACAGCATCCGGCTTTTCCTCCATTTCCATAATCTGATGAGCCATAAGTCTTCCTTGCTCCTGTGAAATTTCACCATACATCACCCAGTCTTTCCCGGGCTCGATACCGTGCAAACGCATCGTATCCAGATAGCCCTGACAACGTTGCTTCCATACAGAGACATGCTGATGACTGGCGCAATGAAAAATCCGCTTTTTGCCTTGCTTCAGCAAATGCTCTACCACCATGGCCGCTCCCCGGTAATCGTCCACCTTCACTTTTCCCGCTTTTACCTCGTCGGCTACGCGGTCGAACAACACCAAGGGAATCCCGTCTTCTTCCAGCGTATTAAAATGGGTATAATCATGCGTACCCGATGCAATAGAAGCAATCACGCCGTCGCCCCGGCCCTGAGCCAAAGAAGTAAGAATCTTTTTCTCTTTTTCATACAATTCCTGCGACTGACAGATCAACACGTCATATCCCTCCCGGTAAGCCTCCTCTTCTATCCCGTCGATGGCCGAAGAGAAAAAGTTCCGGTTGATATTCGGAACTACCACCCCGATGGTATTACATTTTCCCATTTTTAGGTTCACCGCCATCCGGTTAGGCCGGTAATTCATTTCCCGGGCTTTTTTCTGCACCATTTTCCTGACTTCCGAACTGATGCGCGGATGGTCCTGCAGCGCTCTGGATACCGTTGAGGCAGAGACATTCAGGCTTTTTGCTATATCGTATATGGAGGTATTTTTCTTCATTTACATTAACACTTATTGTACAATCGATTGCGCGAAGATAAGGGATTCGTTTAATAAAACAAAATATAAGCGAAGTTATCTCTTCAAAATAGCTTCTATTTTTTGCAGTTCTTCGTCCTCAAATCCCGGTTGACCGAGAATTTGAAGATTTTCCGTCAACTGTGCAACGCTGCTTGCCCCGATCAAAACGCTGCTCACTCCCGGATTCTTCAACAGCCATGAGAGAGCCATCTGAGGCAATGTTTGTCCCCTTTGCTGTGCAATTACATTCAAAGCCTTTACTTTTTCCAGCAAATCAGGAGTAATCATCTCCGGAGTCAACCGCCCGGTAGACTTAGCAGCTCTGGAATTTTCAGGAATGCCGTGAAAATATTTTTCCGTCAAACGCCCTTGAGCCAGAGGAGAAAAGGCAATCATTCCTATTCCCTTTTCTTTCAGCAAAGGCAGCAATTCGGGCTCCACCTTCCTTTCGAGCATCGAATAACGGGATTGATGTATCAAACAGGGAGTTCCGTTTTTTTGCAAGAGTTCCTCGGCCTTTTCCGTTTGCTTTGCATCGTAATTGGAAATACCCGCATAAAGCGCTTTTCCCTGACGGACGATATCTGCAAGAGCGCTCATCGTTTCTTCCAGAGGAGTATCGGGATCGGGCCGGTGCGAATAGAAAATGTCCACATAGTCGATCCCCATCCGTTTCAAGCTCT
>CAJKZL010000414.1 GCA_905204385.1 uncultured Odoribacter sp.
GCTTCCACTCCTCACTGACTTTTGACAGGTAATCGCTGAATACGTAGGTTGTGCCGCTGCCGTCCGAGCGGTACACCGGCTGTATGGGGAGGTCCGGAAGGGAGAGGGCAGGATTTGCCGCTTGGATGCGATTGTCGTTCCAGTGTGTCACCTTACCAAGAAAAATGGCAGCCGCTAAATCTGGGGTTAACCGGATCCGGTCTATACCCGGTAGGTTATAAGCCAGCACTACCGCCCCCAGGCAAGCCGGGATGTGGATCACTTCGGCCGGCATATCCGTAAGTTCCTGGTCCGAGAGATAGGCATCGCTGCCACCGAAATCGACAATCCTGTCTTTCAGACTGCGGATGCCTCCCCCGCTGCCGATTCCTCCGTAAGTAACCGATACCCCTGTGCTGTCTTTATAGGTTTTGAACGCCAGGTTATAATAAGGTAGGGGAAAAGTCGCTCCCGCCGCAGTCAGGCCGATCTTTTCGGGACGGGAACCTTTTTTCTTTTGTGTATGACCGCAGGCGGCTAAGGCAAAGGCTAAAATGTAAATAATCAGTTTGTTCATCGTGCAATTTTTTTTCATTGCAATATTACAAAGCGATTGCTACAGCGGAGTTACAATGTTGTTACAAGAATGTTACAAACCAAAAGGCGAATGAAAATGAAGATTTTATTACATTTGCGGCTTATCGGATACAGATTTACAGGATAGCGGTATGGATGCAAAGAAAAAAGAGAAATTGTTCATGCGGGAATTTTTCCGGAAAGTGGGAAAAGCGATATACGACTATCGGCTGATCGATGAGGGCGACCGGATTCTGGTGGGAGTGTCGGGAGGCAAGGACTCCTTGGCCTTATTGGAAGTGCTGGCTTTACGGGCTCGCGATCCGAAACAGCATTATACGGTGGTGGCGGCACATATTGCAGTCGAAAATGTAGCCTATGAAGTGGATGGGGCGTATATCGGCGATTTTTGCCGGAGGCTGGGGGTAGAGTTGATCCAGCGGACCGTCGGCACCGATGTACGGGAAGGGGCGGCAAAGCCTGCCTGTTTTGTCTGCTCCTGGAATCGCCGTAAGACCCTCTTTGAAATCGCAAAAGAACAGCAATGCCATAAACTTGCCTTGGGACACCACCGTGACGATGCGGTGGAAAGCCTTTTGATGAGCATGATGTTTAATGGGGCCATAGCCAGTATGCCTCCCCGTCTGGAGATGTTCGACCGCACCTTTACGCTGATTCGTCCGTTGATCTACCTGACGAACGAAGAAACCCTGCAGTATGCCGCCTACCGGAATTTTAAGAAGCAAAGGAAAAACTGCCCTTATGAGCAAGCCACCAACCGCAATGCGGTTGCCGGAATCATCCGGCAAATGGAGGCACTGTCGCCTCATGTGAAAGGAAACCTTTTTGCCGCCATGAAAAATATCCAGCCGGAATATTTGCCCTGACGGTTTTTGAAGAGCGTACAGGCCGTTGTTATGGGTTCGGACCTGTACCTTCTGAATGCTTTTCTACTTCAGGCTTTGCAAGGCTTTATCGTAATCCGGCTCTTGGGTGATTTCCGGAACCAATTCAGTGTATGTCACCTTCACTTGCTCCTCCTGGATGGTCACTGCCCGTGCCAGCAACCCTGCCAGGGGGCCGTCAGCCAATGCAACTCCATAGTCCCGTCCGAAATCCGGGTTGCGGAAAGCCGACAGTCCGATTACTCTTTCGATGCCTTCTGTTGTGCAGAAACGGGCGTGTGCAAAAGGCAGGTCCTTGGAAATGGCCAGTACCACAGTGTTGTCCAACCCCGCTGCCAGTTCGTTGAATTTGCGCACCGACATAGCGCAGACCGAGGTGTCCAGACTCGGAAAAATGTTCATCACCACTTTTTTGCCTTTCAGACTGCTGAGGGTGATTTCGCTCAAATCGCTCTTTACCAGCGTAAATTCGGGGGCCTGGGTGCCGGAGGCAGGCAAATGGCCTTCGACATTCACTTTGTTCCCTTTTAGTGTAACTGTTGCCATACTTTTTGTTTTATTAAAAATTGTATCTGATTTTTATCCCGGGTATACGTAAATCCTTTCCTGGGGTATACAGTTTACAAAGGTAAATCATTTCTCTTACGTTCATCCGGCAGATGGCAGAGAAGGTTATTTCTTTCTGGAAATTGCCATCTTTTTTGCCATCTTCCGATAAGGACGATTTTTATATCTTTTTGTATTTTTAGCCGCCTTTAATTTTTAAACCCATATTCTATGAAGTCGGGGAAAAAAGCTTTCTGCAATTGGATTGTTTTCTTTGTTGCAGCGATTATATTTTCGTTTATCTGGTGGAAGGTGCCGGACTTGGCCAATGCCCATGTCACTGCGGTGCGTTTTGCTTTCTACCGGATGATCCTTGTGGCGATAGGATGCAGCCTGGTGGTCGCCGTGCTGGTGCGCAGATCTTTTCGTTTCCATTTCCTGGATTGGGCAGTGCTAGTATATGTCGGGTATATCTGGACGCGCTTTCTGATGGGCGGCATGGTGGAATACCGGGTACAATTGGCTTTGCTGTTGGGGGTGCTTTATTTTGTGTTTCGTTTGCTTAACACCTTAAGTCGTCATGCCGACAGGATAATGCTTTCCGTGTTTATGCTGGCCGTTGTGGCAGAAGCGGCCTATGGCTTTTGCCAGTTGTACGGCGGAGCTTCTTCGCGGCATGCCCTTTTCCGCTTGACGGGCTCGTTTTTTAATCCCGGTCCTTACTCCTGTTTTCTGGCTGTCGGGTTAACCGTGGCTTTCAGTCGGGTGATGAACTACCGCCGGAAAATCCGTCTCGACCGATGGCCCCGGAACTGGAGATATGCTGTCTTGCAGGCCGATCTCGTGCTGGCCTGGACTTGTCTGCTGGGAACCCTGATTTTGTTACCGGCTACCTTGAGTCGGAGTGCCTGGATGGCGGCATTGGCAGGATGCGGAGGAGTAGCCTGGCAGCAGGGATGCCTGCGGCCTGTCGTAGCTTGGCTGTCGCGTTGCCGCAAGAAAGCGGCGATAGTCCTTGCTGCGGCAAGCGTATTGCTGATTTTGTTCTTTGCCGGGATCTATGCCGTTAAGAAGGATTCTGCCGACGGACGTTTGCTGATCTGGAAAGTCTCTTTGCAGGCGATGAAGGAGCGCCCCTGGACCGGAGTGGGAATGGGGCATTTCGGCGGAGCCTACGGGCAGGCGCAGGGCGAGTGGTTTGCTTCGGGAGCAGCCACCCCCCAGGAAGAGAATGTTGCCGGCGTACCGGAGTATGGCTTCAATGAATATCTGCAGACGGGGGTGGAGCTGGGAGGCATAGGATTAGCTTTGTTTGTGCTGGTGTTGGCGGTAGCTGCCATCCGTCTGTTTTCTATTCGTGACAAGGAGGGAATTGCCGGGGGGCTGGTCGTATGGCTGGTGTTTGCCTGGTTTTCCTATCCTCTGAGCGTTTTGCCCCTGGCTGTGACGTTGGTATTGTTGCTGGCCTTGTCGGCGCCCGGACCGGCTCTGCGCCCGGTGGCGCTTCCCTGGGTAAGCTTTCCGCTGGCGGCTCTATGCCTGTTACTGGCCGTTGCCAATGTCCCCCGGGGACCGGAAAAGCGCGATGCTTACGTCGAATGGGCTGATGACCAGACCTATTTCTATATGAAAATTTACGAGGGCACCGTAGACAACTATGCACGATTGTATCCTTTGCTGCGAGAAGAACACCGTTTCCTTTTCGAATACGAGCAATGCCTGGCCAAACACGGGCG
>CAJKZL010000415.1 GCA_905204385.1 uncultured Odoribacter sp.
GCCCACCTGCACATCGGTCGCTTCATTTTCTTTCCGGATGTGGTTTTGTACCCAATTATAATAATAAAGTTGCGATTCGTCTTCCAGGGGAGTGACCAGTACTTTACGGGCCCCTTTGAGGTCGGGAGTGGAGTTCACTTCCAGTTCGGTGGTTTTCCCATTCAGTCCGATCAATTCACTGAAGATGTTATTCGTTTCCTTGAGGCTTTTGCCGTTGATTGCTAAAATATAATCTCCAGCTTTAACGTTCACCCCAGGCATAGTCAGCGGGGAACGCGTAGCGGGATTCCAATTGGCCCCTTCAATGATTTCGGTTATCTTGAAATACCCGGATCCGTCTTTTTCAAACCGGGCCCCCAGCAATCCCATAGGAATCCTTTGGGGGCTGGGATGTTCGCCATTTGCCGAGTAAGCATGGCCCACACTCAGCTCGCCGATCATTTCCCCGATGAGATAGGTCAGATCGGTTCGGTGATTGACATAAGGCACCAATACACGGTATTTTTCGCCTATGGCTTCCCAATCCACTCCATGCATATTTTTGGCATAGAAGAAATCCCGCATTTGCCTCCAGCTTTCATTATAGATTTGCATCCATTCCTCGCGGTAATTGACTAGTTTCCTTAAGTTGCCGGTGAAAATAGGCTGAGAAATGCTGACCGGTGAACGGGGAATGTCTATGATTTGCATTTTTTTGCCGGATCTTGCGATGGCTTTCCGGTAGGTAGAATTGAAGGAAACATTTGCGTTCAGGTCGGTTTCTTTTTTGTCCTTCAGGTTGTACATATACGTGCTTCCTCCCCGGTTGTAATAGATATTGTCCCCGATCATATGTACCGAATAATAGTTCGATGGGAGGACAGGCAGTTCGATGATCCGGTTATCGATGCCGCTATAATCGTATTCGATACTTTCTTCGGTTTTGGTATTTTTGGCTTCTTTTTAGCTTTTTGCTTTGGCGTTTTCTTGTGGATGGATAGCCGGAACGTCATTCTCAGGAGCAAAAGGTATGGCAGCGTCCCGGGTCAGGGGCAGGACGTAAACTTTGGTCATGTTGTTATAAACATGATTCCATTCCGTATTGCTATAAGTGGGATTGAAACTCCGGGCAGATACAAAAACAAGGTATTTGCCATCTTTGCTGAAATTGGGGGAAGCGGTCTGATACCAACCGTCTGTGATCCGTTGTTTTTTACCGATGTTCCGATCGTAAATAATGATGTCGTTCATTTCCTTGGCGGGCTCTACATAGGTAATGTAGCGGCTATCCTGCGACCAATTGTAAGCATTGATAGGACCGTTTCCGGAATTTGCGACGACTTCCGTCTTGCCGGTTGTTACTTCCGTCAGATTCAAGGTATTGCGTTTTTCACTCCACAGGATATATTGGGAGTTGGGAGCCCACTTCAAACCGAAGATGTATGTTTTCAGGTCTTTGGTCAGCATTTTTTCCTCACCGCTGACCGCATCGCGCAGCCAGATATTGAATTCTCCGCTTTTGTCCGAAATATAGGCGATCCATTTTCCGTCGGGTGACCATTGAGGGTAACGGTCGTTTGCATTGGAAGAATTGGTGAGATTGTAAGTGATTCCTTCTTTGGCAGGCAGCGTGAAAATATCTCCGCGGGCGGATAAGACTATCCTTTCGCCGCCGGGAGCTACATCGATCGTACTGATTTGCCGGCTGACGTCTTTCCATTCGGGGCGGGACCAATTCTGGTCGTTGTTAATTTCAACCGGGATTTTACTCGCTTTTTCGGATTGGGTATCGAATCGGTACAGATCGCCTCCATATTCATATACGATCTGATTGCCGCCCAGGGCGGGAAATTTAATATCGTAATCCTTGTTGAACGTCAGTTGACGGGTTGTCTTTGTATTCAAATCGTAGACATAGAGATTCATGATGTCGTCGCGGTCAGAGATAAAATAAATTTTCCTGCCGTCGGCAGACCACATCGGGATGATGTCCTGGCGTTTATGATCGGTGATCTTTTCCGATTTTTTGGTATCGAAGTCAAAGATCCGAATGTCGTCGGCCATCCCTCCCTGATATCTTTTCCAGGTCCTGAATTCCCGGAATACATAATTGTACGCCATTTTTTTTCCATCCGGAGAGTAGGAGGCGAATCCGCCGTTTTTTAAGGGGATTTCTACAGCATCTCCTCCTTCGACGGGCACGGTCATCAATTGTCCTGTAAAATCGTTGAAAGTAAACTGCCGGGTACGGAAAAGTATGTTTTTACTATCGGGTGTCCAGCCTATGACGATGCTATTGGGTCCCATCCGGGCGCCCAGATCATCCCGGTCGAGCGTGGCGGTAAAGGTCAGCCGTTTGGGCTCTCCCCCTTGCGAAGGGATGACAAAAACTTCGGTATTACCATCGTATTGGCCGGTAAAGGCAATGTATTTTCCGTCGGGAGAAAGACGGGGAAACATTTCATATCCTTTATCGGATGTCAGTTTCCGGGCCTGGCCTCCTTTCAGGCCGGTGGTGTAAAGGTCGCCGGCATAGGAAAAGACTACCTGATCTCCCTGTATATGCGGAAAGCGGAGTAATCTTGCTTCTTCTGCATAAGCCCAGGAAAACAGGAAAAAACAGATGCTAGTAATGATTAGACTTTTCATGATGTTTGATTTTGGATTTGCACAAAGTTAATATTTCTGATTTGAAATACATTCCTCTGTTTTCAGGGATTAAGCAGAAAAACGGCGTGAAAGATATTTTCGGGGGCCTGTCCGGAGAGAAGGTGGAAAAGACGTAAGTCAGAAATCTTTTACTGTAACTAAATAAGGTAAGAAGAGGTATAAATAAAAACTGCAGAATCATAATAAAGCTACAAAGAGAAAAAAGCTTGGTGAGAATACTTTGTAAATCTGAATTATGTCCTGCAGAAAACGAACAAATCGTTTTTTGTTTGAGTCGGCATGTGACTTGGGAGTATCATACCGGCTACGTAGTGGTTTTAGTTTAATCCGATGCTATTTGCGTAATTCGAATTTGCCTTCCTGATTTTCAATGCCGTTATAACAGATTATAGTGTACTTCTGTTTGGGTAAGGCTTGAATATCGATGGTAATTTTTTTGTCTTTGGTCGTATTTATTTCCTTACTCACATAAAGTTGACCGGCTTCATCGACAATCCAGACGGTTACCTGACCTAAATCTTCCAGAAAGTTTAAACTGATCGTTTGGTTCAGTTGCGATACTGTTCCTCTTAATAATTCAGGGTTTAAGGAAACCGGGCCGAAATCGCTGTTGGTTACATCGCAACCTTCGAATTCTATTTCTTCATCGGTATATCCCTGTGCATAGGTAAAAGCCGGAGCGGAGAGAAACAAACCGATAGTCATTAAAAACATAAATAATTATGCTTTCTATGGAATCTGTTTTTGTGTTAAAAGATGAAGCAAAAATAAAATGAAAAACGCGTTTTTTAGCATATTTCCCTTGGACAAAAGAGGGGACAAATACACAAGATAGGATGGTGTAAGTGGCTAATTATTATAAAATTATTGAAATTTTGACCAGGGACATTATTTTTACGTCTGTTTTATGGGACACCGACTTTAATTCTATTTCGTCCTGGCATGTTATTTTCTATTATGTCCAGGAGTAATGTCGGAGTAACTTTATAAATGGGTCAGGTATTCTTCTAAATCGATTTCTTTTTTTAACCGGGCGGATATTTTCTGGGCCAGCCGGTTTTTTCTTTTACGCAGAGCATCTAAACTGATAT
>CAJKZL010000416.1 GCA_905204385.1 uncultured Odoribacter sp.
AGGTGATCATCAAGGAAATCAACGGAGAAAAATGCGAACCGGTAGAAGAACTGACGATCGATATTCCGGAAGAATTCTCAGGCAAAGCCATTGAGATGGTGACTAAAAGAAAAGGAATCCTCAACAATATGGAAACCCGGGACGAGCGGGTACATTTGGATTTCGACATTCCTTCGCGCGGAATCATCGGCTTACGCAGCAATTTGCTGACCGCTTCGGCCGGGGAAGCCATCATCGCACACCGCTTAAAAGGCTTCGAACCCTATAAAGGCGAAATCGAAATGCGCATCAATGGCTCGTTGATCGCCATGGAAACCGGAGATACTTTTGCCTATGCGATCAATAAATTGCAGGATCGTGGTAAATTCTTTATCGAACCCGGCGAAACCGTATATGCCGGCCAGGTGATCGGTGAAAGCACCCGCCCGGATGACATTGTGATCAATGTCTGCAAATCCAAGAAACTGACCAATATGCGTGCCAGCGGCTCGGACGATAAAGTCAATATTGCGCCTCCGGTCAAATTCAGCCTGGAAGAAGCACTGGAGTATATCCAGGAAGACGAATATGTCGAGGTGACCCCTCATTCCATGCGTCTGCGTAAAATCATCCTGGATGAAACAGAACGCAAACGCCAAAGCAAAAGAATTGCCTCCACGGAAGAGTGACGGCCAATTCATAAAAAAAGGGGAAGCGCAAATGATGTACTTCCCCTTTTTATCGATATTATTCGTATTTCTTCAGCAAATCCATCAACTGTTGTTGCTCTGCCTGAGTGAGTTGCCCGGCTTTATAAAATACGATTTTCCGGTCTTTATTCACGAAGATAACCGTAAAATTTTTATTGGCCCCGTGATGTTTCCAGGCAGTACTTAAGGTTTCATCCGGATCGAAATAAACCTTAGCATCGGTTCCCTTAGTTTCTTTTACCGCCATTTTACGAATCATGGCATTGGGAATCAAAGGAGCAGCCGCCATATTCACCACTCCATAGGATTCTATATACGGACTTTTGATAGGATGCGTCTTGAAATAATCCCGGAAATCCTTGTTCTGACGGGGATGACTCGGATCGGCATAAAATATCAATATATTTTTTTCACCTAAACCGGGTAAACTCACCGACTGATCCTGTTCGTTCATCACATTTACCGGAGGGACAATCTCGCCCACTTGTCCGAACCCTTTCCCTGCAATCATCATTATGACAAGGAGATACAAAATTTTAATCCTCTTCATTTCAAAATATTTTAATAAACGTTCAACATTGGCATTATTCTTGCGTAAACCGTATTTGGTTGTACGAAAACGATCTATCGGAGACAGTTAGCATTATGCTAAACTTTCGGAAATAACGCCAACAAGTGAAAATATGGGTAAGGGCTTTTTGATCGCTTTAGGGATATTCTTGTGTTTATCTGCAACGGGAAGCAATCCTTCACCGGAAATTCCCCTATTCCCGTCAGAGCGCTCCGCTCAAGATTCCTTAACTCCCGCCGAAGATTCCTTTTTTAAAAGATTGTACCAGAAAGTAAAACGCTATTTTACCGAATCGAACCAGGTAAAAGAGGAAAAAAAGTTTGATTTTTCTATCATCGGAGGTCCTCATTTCTCCAGTGACACGAAATTGGGGCTAGGACTGGTGGCTTCCGGCTTATACCGGGTCGACCATGAAAATCTCGCTTTACCTCCCTCGAACATCTCGCTTTACGGAGACGTCACCACAACAGGATTTTACCTGTTGGGCATACGGGGAACTACCATTTTCAAAGACGACAAATATCGCCTGGGAATCAATTTCTACTTTTTTTCATTTCCCAGCAAGTATTGGGGCATCGGTTACGACAACGGTAACCGGGAAGATCATTATACCACCTACAAACGACTGGAAAAACAAATCCGCCTGGACGTTTCCCGTCAGATCATTCCCAGTACCTATGTCGGGATTACCACCCTTTACAGGCATGTCAACGGAAAAGACTTCGAAGATATCAGCTTTTTAAACGGAGAAAAACCGGACATCGGCACCCAGGGGTTCGGCGCTTTTATCACTTACGATACCCGGGATTTCCTACCGAATCCCTCTAAAGGATATTATGCAAAATTCGAACAGATTTTTTTCCCCGATTTTTGGGGCAACCGCTTTCAGCGTACCGAGATCGTTTACCGCTCCTACCATAAACTCTGGAAAGGGGCCATACTGGCATCCGACATAGAAGGGCTTTTCAATTACGGGAATACTCCCTGGAGCATGGTAGCCCTGCTGGGGGGATCTTATCAAATGAGAGGCTACTATGAAGGACAATACCGGGACAATAATCTGATGGAAGCTCAGATTGAAATCCGCCAGCACATCTACAATCGCCATGGCGTCGTCGTGTGGGGTGGAGCAGGGAATGTATTTCCCGATTTCGACCATTACAACTGGAAACACACCTTGCCGACCTACGGGCTGGGATATCGCTGGGAATTTAAAAACAGAGTCAACGTACGTTTAGATTATGGATTTGGAAAAGGACAAAGTGCTTTTTACTTCAATATCGAAGAAGCATTCTGAACAGAAATTTTCCTGCCACAAGGAAAGCTTTATTTTTGCAGAGCGACGAACAGGATAAAAACCGGAAAACTAAACACCTGAATCAAATATTCACTATTTTTGCATCCTAAATGATAAAACACTATGTTTCAAAAGATAAATCACTTATTCCATCAATTTATCGCTAATCCGCGTTTACTATATTGGTTTTTTATTCTGGTAAACCTTATACCCTGTATCTTATTGGTGTTTACCGAACCCTATTCTTTTTTAGGTAAAGTGATCCTGGTCACCTTTCCTTTAGGCATGTACATGCTTGTCTTTTCCCTGCTGAAAAATGTCGGTCTTTTACAGCTATTCCTGATACCTCAGTTGATTTTCAATGCGTTTCAAATCGTATTATTCTATCTCTTCGGTGAATCCGTTATTGCGGTAGATATGTTTCTGAACCTGGCGACCACCAGTGTTTCAGAGGCCAGCGAACTTCTCGATAACCTCTGGCCGGCCATCATTACCGTCTGCATCATCTACCTGCCAACCATTGTAATCGCCGCCATAGCCTGTAAGCGCAAGACTCATCTCAGTAGCGCATTCCGGAAAAAAACGGCCCTGTACGGGATCGTCATAGCTGTGATTTCGTACGGACTCACCTTTGCAGCCATAAACAAAAATACAGGAACCTATCGATTAAAATATGATGTTTTTCCTGTCAACATCTACTATAATCTGAATTTTGCCGTTCACAAATGGGACCGCAGCATGATATACCCCCAGACCTCCAAAGATTTTCGCTTCGAAGCCTCCCGGACCCGGAAAGCGGACAACCGGGAGATTTACGTTCTGGTGGTCGGAGAAGCCGGCCGGGCCGGCAATTGGAGCCTTTGGGGCTACGAACGCGAAACGAACCCTTTGCTGTCGCAAACGGAAGGCCTGGTCCTTTATCAGGATGCCATCTCTCAGGCATTCGCCACCCATAAAAGCGTCCCTTTGATCCTATAAGCGGCTAACGCTGAAAATTTCGATATCATCTACAGTCAAAAAAGTATTATCGAGGCCTTCAAGGAAGCCGGGTTCACCACGATTTTCCTTTCCACTCAAACACCCAACCGCACTTTCACCGATTATTTCGCAGCCGAGGCCGATTATACCCATAATATACGACCGGCTTCCTCGGGAGGAAAATTGACG
>CAJKZL010000417.1 GCA_905204385.1 uncultured Odoribacter sp.
TTCCTTCCCCGATGCGGATAGCATCGCCAGCAGCGTAACATCTCCCGCCGAAAACCTCTTTACCTTTCTGCAACAATTGATTATCGGGTATCAGCCCGGTACAGATATTAATCACATCGATGCCCTCGATGACCTTTTCGGTCCCAGGTACAGGGCGGAAATTCTCGCAACGGGCGATCACAGCCCCCACTATCCCATCGTGTGCCTGGTTGGGAAGGGCTTTTAACAGCATATGCGAAGTGAGGATAGGTATAGCCAGACGCCTCACGCGATTGGCCTGAACCGGAAATCCGCCCTCCTTCGGCATCGCCTCCAGGATAGCCTTTACCCGAGCCCCTGCCTGCATCAACTGATAAGAAGTGAGGTAACCGATATTCCCGGCACCGATCGTCAGCACATTTTTCCCCAGCAAGGTCATCTCATTATTCATCATTTTCTGGACTACGGCAGCCGTGTACACACCGGGGAGGTCATCGTTCTCGAATGCCGGCATAAAAGGAACAGCACCCGTCGCCACCACCAAGTAATCGGCATCTACAAAAAACACTTCTTCGGTGCGGATATTTTTAACGGCAACCCGTCTTCCTTCGAGCAAATCCCAAACGGTGGAATTCAGATAAATCCCATCGGTATTCTCCCCTGCCAAAGTTCGCGCAATATCGAATCCCCGCATTCCTCCGAAACGCTTTTCCTGCTCGAAAAAGAAAAATTGATGGGTTTGCATGGTGAACTGTCCACCTGTTTTGTCGTTATTATCGATGACAAAATTATCCACCCCATATTAATTAAACTCTTCCCGAACGGCAAGCCCGGCCGGTCCCGCTCCTATGATGACCACCGTCGTGCGCAACACTTTTTTCTTGTCGGCAGGTGCCGGCTTCCCTTTCTGAGCCATAAAGCCTTCGGCGACTTCACGCACTTCTTTCACCCCATCGACTTTCGTAATACATATCCGGCGGATCTTGCCATCGCCCAGCATTTCGCAAGCTCCGCATTTGCCTATCCCACACTCCAGGGAACGCTTCCTCCCGTCGAGGCTATGGCTATGAACCGGATAACCGGCCTGATGCAAAGCAGCGGCAATCGTATAGCCTTTTTCACCTTCAATTTCCTGACCATTATATTTAAAAGTAACTTTTTCCCTTACGGGCACCTCCAGTACGGGATGTTTCGAAATTTTTGACATAGCATACAATTTAGGTTAATAGATGGGCAATGTAGAAAAAAAATCAAAAAAAAAAGCTGACAAATATCAGCCTTCCTTTTCCTTGTTTAAAATCGCTTACTCCCCTTTCTCCGGAGCGCTTTCCTCCATTTTCGAAAACTCGAAATGTCCTTCCACCCCCTGATCATCCACGCTCACTCCTTTGATCGTCGAGTCGTCGACCAACAGTCCGAACCAACAATCCAACTCATAAGTGATGGCAAAATCCGCATGTATGATATCGAATTCAACCGCTTCCAGCTTCACTTTCCGGCCTTCTATGTTCCCTTTCACAAATTCCTGTATCATATAAGGAGCTTCTCCTTTGAGCCTGTCCGTAAATACAATTCTACCCGAAAGCGTTTCTCCTTCCTGCCTCAAATAGAGTTCACCTTCGGTCACCCCGTAACCATAATTCTCCGAATATCTCCATTTACCCGTCAGATTCATTTTACTTTCTTTTTGTGTTCACTACCACCTTCTCCCCCTCACCTATCTCTCTAATCTATAATCTATAATCTTTCCTCCCTCCTATTCCCCTTTCTTTCCTTCCTCCCACAATTCATCCATTTCCTCCAGGCTCATTTCCTTAAGCTTTTTCCCTTGTTTCTTCGCCTGTTCTTCCACGAATCCGAAACGGCGAATAAACTTCCTGTTTGTTTTCTCAAGCGCATTTTCGGGATTAATACCATACAAGCGGGCAGCATTAACGACAGAAAAGAGAAAATCCCCGAATTCCGCTTCCATTTTTTCCTCATCGGCCTTTTTCACTTCGGCTTCAAACTCTGCAAGTTCCTCTTTTACTTTATCCCATACCTCTTCTTTTTGTTTCCAATCGAATCCTGCACCACGGGCCTTATCCTGTATGCGGTAAGCCTTCACCAAAGCAGGCAATGCAGCAGGCACCCCTTCGAGCACCTGGTGTTTCCTTCCTTTCTCCTTGAGCTTCAACTGTTCCCAATTCTGTAATACCTCCTCGGCACTGTCCGCTTTTATATCTCCGTAAATATGGGGATGCCGGTATTTCAGCTTCTCACAAATACCGTTCAACACATCCGCTATATCGAAAAGTTCCTGTTCCTGTCCAATTTGAGCATAAAACACAAGGTGCATCAGCAAATCCCCCAATTCTTTTTTCACTTCCGTCATATCTCCGGCCAGGATGGCGTCTCCCAATTCGTACACCTCCTCTATCGACAATGCCCTCAGGGATTCCATCGTTTGCTTTTTATCCCAGGGACATTTCACACGCAGGGTGGAGATGATCTCCAACAACTCTGCGAAAGCTTCTTTTTTCTTTTCCAGATTTTCCATACGACTTTTTTATCTACGATCGAGAACTCCAACCCTCATTTATCTATGATCTTCAACGATTTTTACTTCTCCTCAAATAATCTTTCATCCCATTCGGGGAAATTTTAAGGAATACTGGCTGAAAACGTGAAACAAAAATATTATCTCTACCGTTTCGTTTAGCATTCATTGTTTTTTCGTAATTTGCGCCTGCAAAAATAAGGCTTTTATCTGAAGTTTCATGATTGAGAAAAGAATTAGTATCGGAAATATAGACCCTATCGATTTTTACGGAGTTAATAACTCCAAATTTAATCTTTTGAAAGAATATTTCCCTAAAATAAAAATTACCGCCCGGGGAGACGAACTCATTTTACAGGGAGAAATTAACGATATAGAAATCCTCAGCAACAAAATCGGTGCCTTGCTTGAGCATTACCACCGTTATAACATGCTGACGGTGGCCAATATAAAACGGATTATCCTCGAAGACAACCAAGTGATCGATCCCGAAGATGCGGAATCGGTGATTCTGTTCGGCAATGCGGGGAAAGCCATCCGTGCCCGCACTCCGAACCAACGGAAATTGGTGGATTTAGCCAAAAACAACGACCTACTGTTTGCTACGGGTCCTGCAGGCTCGGGAAAAACATATACCGCCATCGCTCTGGCGGTTAAAGCATTGCGCAACCGCGAGGTCAAACGCATTGTGCTCAGCCGTCCCGCTGTTGAGGCAGGTGAAAGCCTCGGATTTCTTCCGGGAGATATGAAGGAAAAGGTGGACCCTTACCTGCAACCCTTATACGATGCCCTCTCGGACATGATTCCTCCTAAGAAATTGGAAGAGTATTTGCAATCGGAAGTTATACAAATCGCTCCCCTGGCTTATATGCGTGGACGAACTCTCAACGATTCTTTCGTCATTCTCGACGAAGCACAAAATACTACCCGCAATCAATTAAAAATGTTCCTGACCCGGATGGGGGTCAGCGCAAAATTTGTGATAACGGGGGACATGAGTCAGATAGACCTGCCTAAAAAGTCGGAATCCGGCTTGGTTCATGCCTTCCAGATCTTGAGAGATATCCGGGGAATCGCTTTCGTGGAATTCAGTTCCGAAGACATTGTGCGTCATCGCCTGGTGAAGGAGATTGTGAAAGCGTATGAAGTTGAAGGTTGAAAGTTGAAAGTTTAAGGATTA
>CAJKZL010000418.1 GCA_905204385.1 uncultured Odoribacter sp.
AATACCGGCTGTGCCGCTTCGTCGGCACAAAGGACAACGAGAAGATTGCTCACCATGGCAGCCTTTTTATCCTCGTCCAAATCGACAATCTGCTCCTCGTTTAACTTATTCAACGCCATTTGTACCATACTGACCGCTCCCTCGACAATTTTTTCCCGGGCCGAAATTATAGCATCGGCTTGTTGCCGCCTCAGCATCACTCCGGCAATTTCAGAGGCATAGGCCAGATAATTGATGCGCGCTTCCACCACTTCGATTCCGGCGATTTCCAAACGCTCTCCCAATTCTCTCTCCAAATGATCGTTGATCTCGTTGCCTCCGGAACGCAAAGTTATCGTATTTTTATTTTCATGATCATCGTAAGTATAAAGACTCGCTACTTTTCGCAGGGCGGAATCGCTCTGCACCATCACAAAATTTTCATGTTCCGTGGCAATATCGAAAGATGCTTTATAAGTGTCCCGGATCTTCCATACCAAAACCAATCCGATCATAATCGGATTTCCCGCTTTGTCGTTCACCTTTATGGGATCTACATTCAGGTTTCTGGCCCGCAACGTGATCCGGTCTTTCTTATAAAGAGGATTCACCCAGAAAAAACCGTTCTCCTTGATCGTCCCTTTGTAGGTGCCGAAAAAAAGCATCACCCTGGCATTATTCGGCTCTATTTGCAGAAAGCCTAAGCCACAAAATACAATAAAAACGTCCAGCAACACCCCTGCTACCGTCGATATCGGAGCCCCGGCCCGGAAAAATAAAATACTCACCCCGAATAAGAGTAGCAATAAGGCTAAAGCGACAAAACCTTGAATTTTCACACCGTCGAATTTCTTTTCTTTCGTTTCCATAGTTCTATATTTTAATATCAAAATGATATCACAAATATATCAAGGATTTTGGGATAAGCAAAAAATTCAGGAATATTTTCGCAATATTCCTGAATTTTTCATGTCTAAGCCAATCGAGGGCTCAGTTTAATATTTCCTGCAATTTGTCCTCCAGCATTTTTCCTCGCAGATTAACGGCCGAAATATGCCCATCCGGCCCGACTAATACAAGATGAGGGATACTTTGCACATTATACGATTCCCCGACCTTTCCGTCGCGATCCCAAACTTGCTTCCAGGGCATTCGTTCTTCCTCTAACGCTCCTTCCCAACCGGAGCGTTTTCGGTCCAGAGAAATACTGAGAATTTCCAGTCCCTTTTCATGCCAGGCCGACCACAGTTCCTTCAGATGGGGAATTTCAGCCCGGCAAGGTCCGCAACAGGATGCCCAGAAATCCAGTAAAACATACTTACCGCGAAAAGATGTCAGAGCAACCCTTTCACCTTCCTGTCCGACAAGATGAAATACGGGAGCCTCATTGCCCGGCTGCAAAGCATTCTGTAGCCGGAAATACTGTTCCACATCCTGATATTCACGGTATTTTTTCAATCCCTTATCCAACTTCCGGAACCATTTTTCCACAGTTTTCAAAGGATAATCTTTAATCAGAACATAAGCCATCCAGAACAAAACTACCGGGTCGGAAGCTCCGCCGCCTATCTGCGCCTGAATTTCCGTCTCATCCCTCGAATCGGCTAATTTTCGATACTTTTCCTCCAAACGGTTCCCATATATTTTACCATCCAAAAAAGGCCGCTCCCCGGAAGAAGTTCCGGCATCTACAACCCGGATATGTACATCCGTCACTTCATTATCGAGCCAAAAACCAACCGGATAATCAGTACCGCGAATACCAATGTTGCAATATTCCGGCCGATCCATCGTCCCCTCGAAACGGAAATGCCCGTTGACGATCGAAGCAGTATCCCGCACACCATAATCCATCCCATCATTGCCGGCATAAACCAGTTCGGCCACTCCGCTCCCAACCCCTACGACATAACCGTTAATGATGTAATGCGGAACCCACTCTGTACCTTTAGCCAACACACTCTCCAATTTTCCGATTTTTCCGGTAGTTGTCATCACTCGTCCGTTTTTGTCTGCCAACACTATTCCTTCCGAGTGTTTCAGAGCCCCGGCCCAGGCATTCCCAGCACATAAAGATTTCAGAGACATTATCCGAATTTGTTCTCCGGATAAATCATTCAAGGTATGCTTGCACACCGAATCGGTAAATTCAGGACAAGCCAATATCAAACGCATATCCGGAAACCGACGGGTCAAATCTGCAAGATCACAAGCTCTTCGAAGATACGTTTTTTCAAATGCAGGCCCCTCATAAGGGAAAGCATAAACCAGAAAAGGATGTCCTCTCAAAAAATCTTCGTCAACCGATTCATCGTTCTTTTCGCTCCCTGCCGACCAAGTCAATATCATTCCGTCTTGCACCAGTTTTTGCCGGTCGTGATATCTCCGAATCACTTCATAATAGGGATTACCATATTGCTTTTCAGGAATTAAAGGCAGTATTTCTTCTACTTCCCGCCATTCCAAATTGTGTAAAACCGAATAGTAATAAGCCAATGCCCATACTCCTGCATCCTCAGCGGCAAACCTTTTCAGCCATCCGATTCCTATTCTTCTTTCAACCGGAGTAATATAAGCTGTCTCCATAAGACTCATTACTTCCTCCGCCAATAGGGCGTCCCGACCACAAACCACGCTTTTAGTCCTAAGTCCGATATTTCCGGCCTTCCCCCTTACTTCATAATCCTCACCGGATGAAAAAAAATATTGGATCAATTTCTTTTCAGACCGCAACAGCCATAACCTTCCATGAGAAACATTCCGCGTCTCCAATTCAAAACAACCGTCGCAACCAACTTTCACAGAGTCTGCCACACAGGATAACTGCCATTTATGGTTGCACCCGTCCGGGGCGTCGGTGCATAAATATACCCATTCTCCGGACGACACCCCTTCTATCGATCCCCTTACACGAAAGGCATAAAGTTCGGAAGCCATCAACCATAAAACAACAAACAAAATACAATTTTTCATCTCATTCTCCTGTTAATGCAAAATCCGATTTATAAGCCCAACGCGAAGGACAATTATCCAACACCCAGCGTATGCGTTGCACCTGTTCGCCGGAGATAGTGGTACTCATGCTCGGATCGTCCATGATGTTTTCAGAATCGAACCGGTAACCTGCATCGCTCTTTTTCCGGTAAGAACCATCGGTCATCGCCGAATTGGAATAAGCATAGGTATCCGAACAATAATCGTCCTGCTGATAGGTGGTATTGGTCGACAGCAAACCGAAATAAGTACCGAAATTCGCTTCCCAGTTATACTGGTAAAAACGCCAGGTATAAGTTTCCGTGTAATCGTCATAAGCCGCATTGATGACGATGCCGATATTCCAGGGATCGGAACGGTCCACCGAGACGGCATCGTCCACCCGCTCCCTGACCGTCAGACCCGATAAAATACGATCCCCCACCGAACTAAGCACCGTGGCCGGTAATGACAAACCTTCTCTTTTCCCCCAACCCGGTACATAACAACAGATCCACACATTCAGGTAACGCGACGGGTCCCAGGCATTATCCTGCATTTCTTCCAACAAATATTCGCCAGACTCGTACGATTCCACCCGATGGATACCCTCTTCTTCCAATAATTTTCCGCTTTGATCATATTTAGCCAGCCGGAATTCCAGATTGGGATTCCCACCGTTGGCACTGAAATAAAGTTTACGCCCGAAAATGGAGTTCAACCGATCCA
>CAJKZL010000419.1 GCA_905204385.1 uncultured Odoribacter sp.
GTGGGCCCTTATTGTATGGCCTACCGGCGGAAATTATAGTTGTGGTTCCCATTGGATGGCAAATTGGGCAAGGCAATATTGGGATGGTTTTTGCCAGCCGCTTTCCCCAACACCAGGGGATTGAAATCCTGCATACTGTAGAAAAAAAGGGTTTTCCACGAAGGGCTCCATTTTTTAGTCAGGTCGATATTCAGATCGCGAAAGAGCAGCTCTTCTCCGAGCGTACAAAAGGACAAACCGTCGGTTCCCTTGGATTTTAAATTATACCAGGTGGAATAATTGGCCTGCAATTTCCAGCCGTAACGCCCTCCCAAAGCCGTATTTTTACGGAAATGATAATAGAAATCGATTTGACCGCCGCTTTCCCCTTCGCCCTGGGTGACGTAAGGATGTAAATTAGCCAGCGCAAAAGTATGCTGGCGGGTCAATGCCGGCAGATAATTCAGGGCCTCTTCGAATCCCACGGCTTCGCGGGAAGAACGGAACGTCATCCTCTTCAGGCTCCGGGCATCGAGCAAAACCCCCAGGCCCCGGTGAACATACCCCGCCTCGAGCAGCAAGGCTTTTCCGGAACCGGACGCATATCGATTGTAGACGGCCGGATCGGCAGACTTCGAAACATATTCCCCCCGCAAGGAAAAGCCGGAACTTTCAAAATTCATCCGGGCCGACCAGGCGTCCACGTTTGACGGAATATCCCGGTTGCCGACATACTCTTCATAGCGGTTTAGAAAACTTCCTTCCCATTGCCAAAAAGTTTCTTCAAACTTCAGCAAACGACCCAGGTTTACACTGCAATCGAATCCCCTGGCCCAAGAAGAAGCATGCTCCATATATTTGCGGGGACGTCCGTAGATTCCCCGTACGCTCACTTTATCCCGATAGGAATAAAACAGTTTCACCCCTTCGAGGGAGGTATTCAAACCCAGCGACCGCTCTTCGTAAGCCCGAAAGATCAATCCGCTACCGAATTGCTCATAAAAATCACCGACACGAATTTTCAGATCTTTGTCCTCGAAGGCAACATATTTATACACGATACCGTTGTCGTTCAAGGCATTCGAGAAACCCTGCAACACCGGCAGATAGGCTTCGTACTGTATACCGATGGAAAAGTTCCGCCAACGGTAATCCAGGTTGAGGTAATTGTTCGAACCGAACCGGTCGTCGGGCCGCTGAGCGCCGGTTTTATCGTCTTTCATGTAATATATCGTATTGGTCTCGAATCCTCCCGAAAGCGACCCGTACTTTGCTTCCTGTCCCGCCGTGCGGAGAGCCGCGAAGCAACACAGGATTCCAGCGAATAAGGTTATCGTTCTCATGGCTTCAGTTTTTTCAACGCCTCCAGGATTCCGGCCTCGCTTCCCGGCGTATAGCCGCTATGGGTATAAACCACATTTCCCCGCTTATCCGATACATAAACAAAGGGAATGCTATGCACGTTCATTGCCCGTTTCAAGTCTTGATTCTTATCCAGCAATACCTCGAAAGGCCACTCCCTTCCTTCTGCCATTGGCCGCACTTTTATTGCCGTCCGGCTATCGTCCACGGCCACCGCCACCACTTTAAAATCCACTATCTGCTTCCAATCTTCATACAGCTCACTCAAGGCATCGAGTTCCTGTATACAAGGCTTACAGGCCGTCGACCAGAAAGCCAGGACCACCGGGATGGAATCGCTGAATGCCCGGTGAATTTCATAGCGCTTTCCCTGCAAATCTTCCAGCACCGTAGCGGGTATCCTGCGCTGCCCCGGCGCTTGCCAGACGCATAGTAAAGCTACAATGATCAGCACATATCTTTTCATAATCTTCTTTTTTCAAGGGTTCCGGCGTCCTGTGCGGGAGATTCCTGCACAGGACTCCCCCCACATTTTATTTATAACCGATACTGACAATCTTACAAAATCCCGCTTTAGAAGAACCGGGAATCTCTTTAACAACCATGTCATTGGGATTGTTCTCGACGGTATATCCCACTAGCCGTCCTCCGGTGGAAGCCGGTTGGGTAGGATCATATACTCCCAGCCAGATTTCATCCTCGGGAAACATATTTATCGGATCCTGGTCATACCACAAACAAGTAATCACCTCTTTTTTTCCGTCCTTGCTGTCTTCTCCGGCAAAATCCAGTAATTTTTTGGATTTATCGGTATTGTAGTTATACCCGTACAGGCAACTCCCCACCGTATAGAAAATTACCGAATTATTCACACTGGAAGCAAAAAATTCCGCCTTATCGATTTCGTCCGCTTTGGTCAACTGTTTTTTCTTAAACTTCTTCTCGAAGCTAAAGCCTAAGCCGGTGTTCAGGATATTATAGCCGTAGAGGTAATAACCGTCGGGCGAAGAAGCTCCCGGATTTTTCAGGATGGTGTAATTCGAAATGCCTGCTTTCCGGGAATTGATGGTGGTCACGAAATCCTGGCCCGTTCTCCAGGAAAAATAAAGATCGGAAGCCGACACATAGGCATCTGCAATGGAGTCGCAATAGCCTACGATCCCGTTACTCATTCCTCCGCCCTGATAGACAAAACGTTTATTATCGTCGTCGTAACACACCACCGCCGTCAACATTCTTCCGGACGAACTCAGGCTGTAGCCTACCTTATCCCCGATTTTAAACAATTTATACTCCCCTTTATAATGGTTCGAAGGATTGCCGATCCGGGCATACTTGCCGGTGATGCGGTCTCTGTCGTAATATAGCTTACCATCGATAATTTCCACCCTGAACATGTAAAGCTGGCTGGCATCCTGAAGCACACAGGGGCCTGCCGAGGAAACGTCGAAAAAGCTATATTTCAAATGTGAATCCGCTATCGGCATCAGCTTGTCGGGGTCTAATTTATAAGTCCCGTTATCCGTTCCTACCTGAATATTGTCCTCAGCCATATTAGGAATGGGAATAAAGAGAGAGGTAGGTTTCCCCAGCTCGGGCAAACCCGCTTCGGCCAGTATGTCCTTCATAAGAAGAGTATCCCTACCCACAATGGCCAGCATATCCAATTGAGCTTTCCCGTTATCGTCCTCGCCCAATACCAGCCAACCTGTTGAAAAAACCGTCTTCAGGGACAATACGGCTACCCGGGTATAGCCCACCTGGGTGGATTTAACCTTTACCCGGAATTAGAGGGAATAAACCTGTACCGCCAAATAAAGGGGATTGATCAGATCTTTTTCCTGACCGATTTCCCAGGTGCCGCCCAGCTTGAAACGATCCCCCACAGCTATCCACCGATATTCATAGTTCTCTGGATGTTGAAGCATAGATGCTTCGACCTCAGGTTGAATACGCAAAGTATCGATAAAGCTTTTCAACACATAGGTCGTATCGTCGAATCCTTTTTTGCCGATGGTCACTTCATTAATTTCATGGTAATCATAGTTACCCAAATCTTTGTAGCAGGAACAAAGAACACTCCCCAACAAGAATGCAAGTCCCGTTTTTATCATATATTTTCTCATAGCATTTAGTTCAATTTTTGTCCTTAGGCGCCTTTCTTCCGGATATCCCGGCACATCAGGCCTTCCGGTTGTACATTATAGATTGTCACATTAAATACCATAACCGGACGTCATCCGAATCCAGTCGCCGTTTTCATCTTTCTGATCTTCATAAATGACATTTTCCTTCAGATATCTATCCAAATTCTGTCCCATGATCAAGGCTTTCGTCT
>CAJKZL010000420.1 GCA_905204385.1 uncultured Odoribacter sp.
TTATCTATGGCATTGTCCAGCACTTCCATCATTTCGTCCAAAGGAATATTGTACGACATTTCGCCGATCCAGTTGTCTTCCACTTCCAGGGCGAATTGGGTGTAAAACGGGTGGTGGGTAAAGGAAGTCAGGCTGATGTAGTCGTCCATGTTCAAACCACAAACTTCGTCGGTGAAGCTCATCGGGGTATATTCCTTCCCTTTCCAGGTGAATTTTTCAGGTTTTTCCCCCAGATAAGCATCCAGCACAGCGTCGTAGCCTCTTTGCCAGGCGGTGCTTAGCCTTTTATTCGAATTTTTGATCACTCCGTCGACATATCCTCTTAACACGTCGTCCAGCTCTCCATGTGCATGTACGTCCTCTCCGTAATTCAATCCTTTGTACAGATCCAGAGGTACGATGCCGTAGTTTTTGATGGCCCAGGTAACGTCTGCCGAAGCTCCGCCCTGTCCGAAATTAACGTGGCCGTTCATGCGTACATATTTATCTGCTTTTCCGTGGTAGGTATTCCACACCACATACATCGGGGATAAGTTGACGGAGTCCTTGCCCTGCCGCATGATCTCCGATTCGAGGAAAGAAATCGTCGACCATGACCAGCAGGTGCCGGCACGGTCCTGTGATTTTACGCTGGTGGTCGGTAAACGTTTAACGTCGGTGAATTTGTAGCCTTCATTTTCTTTTTTTACCTCCTGGGCATTGGCTGTAACGATAGAAGCCAGGAATAAGCCTAAGACTAAAAAGGTGAATTTTCTCATGTTTAATTTATTTATAATCATTATCAAAATTAATTCCGTCGGATGGGGACGACACCTGTTTTCCCGTCTTGCGGAAAAACGTTTGCACTCGCTTCCAAAGGTAAATAATTAGAGGCTGAAAATGATGGTCTCCCCTGAATTTTCCTTGTTTTTTAAGAAAAAAATAACATTCCGTCTTCTTCTTTTTCGGAACAGGGAATCTTTTCCCGGAGATCGACTTTGTGCATAAAACGATATTTCCGGTTACAGATCCAGATAAAGAGAATTCCGGTGACCGCCATCGCCAGGATGTCCACCCACGAGGCGGAGGGATGAAGGTCCTTGAACAAGGCGTGGGTTTGCAGGGTCGAGGAATCGGAGGTAAAAGTGATGGCGGCCAGGATGTTATTGGCCATGTGCAGGCCCAGGGCCAATTCGGTGCCGTCGTCCTTCACGGCTACATATCCCAGTATAAGCCCCATGAGGATGTATTGCGGCAAGGCCAGCCATACCCCGAACTCCTCGACTTCGGGATTGGCACCGTGGAGCAGACCGAACAAGATACCGGTGAGCAGGATGGCGGCCCAGCGGTAGCGCAACAGCAGGGCAGACCATTGCATGAGATAACCCCGGAACAGCAGTTCCTCGAAAGAGGTCTGAAAGGGAAACAATAACAGGGAAATCACCACCAGAATCCCGAAATTGAGCGGTTCGAACTGGAAGACAATGTCTGCAGGATTGCTGCACAACAGGGTGATGGCCAGGGTCACCAACGAAAGTCCTCCCCAGATGCCTGCGGCAAAAAACACCCTTCCCCAGTCCACTTTCCGGCGTCCTGTGACGATATCGGTGTATTTTTTCCGGTGAATGTATTTTACGCAAAAGAATAAGGCGAAAAAGCCGACGGCGAAACTCAGGAGGGCAAGCGCCAGACCGGCGTTGGTGCTGGTTCCGGCCGATATATCCCCGGCCAGCAGGGCATGGGGATCGGTCTTGGCGAGATAAGCCAGCAGGGGCAGGCTACCGACCTGGGTGGCCGTGAAAATGATCAGCAGGGAAAATAGATAAAAATACCATTGGTTTCGGCCGTTGTAAACTTTTTCTAAAAACATAATGTATTACTTTTTGGGGGGAGAAGGTTTCGTCTGTCTCCCGGTGATTGCTTGTTTTGTGCTATCGGTTGTTGAGGGTTTGTTCCAGGCAGTACTCGTCCGGTATAAGCACCTGCCTGGCCTTGCTTCCTTCATAGGGGCCTACGATTCCCGCCGCTTCCAGCTGGTCCATGATGCGACCGGCCCGGTTGTAGCCGATGGAAAACCTGCGCTGGATGGAGGAGGTAGAACCCTGCTGGCTGCTGACCACCAGGCGGGCGGCCTCTTCGAAGAGGGGATCCCTGCTGCCCGGGTCGATGTCGTTCAGACTTCCGCCTTCACTGTCCGGGGTGTATTCGGGCAGGGCGAATGCGCTGGGGTAGGATTGCTGGGAAGCGATAAACTGAGTGACGGCATCCACTTCCGGGGTATCGACAAAGGCACATTGCACGCGGGTCATGTCGCTGCCCACCGAGATCAGCATGTCGCCCCTTCCGATCAGTTGGTTGGCTCCCGGAGAGTCCAGAATGGTCCTCGAATCGATCATCGAAGCTACCTTGAAGGCGATCCGCGCCGGGAAATTGGCTTTGATCACTCCGGTGATGATGTTGGTCGAAGGCCGTTGGGTGGCGATGATCATATGGATCCCTACGGCGCGCGCTAATTGGGCGATGCGGGCGATGGGGGTTTCCACTTCCTTGCCTGCCGTCATGATCAGGTCTGCAAATTCGTCGACCACCACCACGATATAAGGCAGGAACTTATGCCCGTGGAGGGGATTCAGTTGCCGCTTGATGAATTTTTCATTGTATTCCTTGATGTTCCTGACCTGGGCGGCCTTCAGCAGGTCGTAGCGGTTGTCCATTTCTATGCACAGCGAGTTGAGGGTGTTGACCACCTTGCCGGTTTCGGTGATGATGGCTTCCTCCTCGCCGGGCAGCTTGGCCAGGAAATGTTTTTCGATCACGGAGTAGATGCTCAGTTCCACTTTCTTGGGATCGACCATGACGAATTTCAGCTGAGAGGGGTGTTTTTTGTAGAGCAGGGAGGTGATGATGGCATTCAGTCCCACCGATTTTCCCTGTCCGGTAGCTCCTGCTACCAGCAAGTGCGGCATTTTGGTCAGGTCGAAGGTATACGTCTCGTTAGAAATGGTGCGGCCCAAAGCCACCGGCAGGGCATATTTGGATTCCTGAAATTTCTTGGAAGCGATGAGTCCCCGCATCGATACCACCTCGGGATTTTGGTTGGGCACTTCAATGCCTATGGTGCCGGCGCCGGGAATGGGTGCTATGATGCGGATGCCCAGGGCCGAGAGACTCAGGGCGATGTCGTCCTCCAGGTTTTTGATTTTGGAAATCTTCACTCCTGGAGCCGGCACAATTTCATACAAGGTCACGGTGGGGCCGATGGTGGCTTTGATTTTCGTGATCTCGATCTTGTAGTTGCGCAGGGTTTCCACAATCCTGTTTTTATTTTCTTCGAGTTCCTCCTGAGTCACCTTGGGATGGCCGGACGAATGCTCCTCCAGCAGTTCCAGGGTAGGGTAGCGATAATTCGATAAGTCCAGCGTAGGATCGTAGTCTTCGTTGGGGAGCAGGTTTTGGTCGACCGTTTCTTCTTGGTCCTTGTTGTTGACCGTCAGCAGCACAGGCCCCTCGGTGTCCGGGGTGTCGGATGCCAGTTGAGCCAGGTTGGTGGTAAAATCGAACCCGGCGATGTTGCCGTCATCGGCTTCTTCGTCCTCGGACACTTCCGTGTCCGTGTCCAGCAAACGCTCCGGTTGGTCCGACAGGTCGAAAGCTTCTGTTTCCTCTCCGGCCCTATCGTCCGTTTCGCCGGATACGGTCC
>CAJKZL010000421.1 GCA_905204385.1 uncultured Odoribacter sp.
CGGACTTTTTTGGTCGGTCGTCTCGTTTTTCGGATAAGTCCAGTTGGTCACCCGGTGACGTGCCGCATTCATTCCCGAAAACAAACTGCAACGGCTGGGAGAACTGATACTGCAAGCATAAGCCTGGGTAAACTTTACTCCTTGCGCAGCCAAGCGTTCCATATTCGGCGTCTCGAACTTATGGTTCGAAGCAGTAGGCTGATTCCCGAAAGGGACTGAAGTGTCCTGCCATCCCATATCATCTACCAGAAATAAGATAATATTGGGACGTCGATCCGGTTGAGCCGCCTCCAGGCTGCCCATTCCCGCCAGCGGCGCCATGGCCAGCGATAACCATAATTTTTTATCCATCTTGTAAGTATTAAATTTATTTATTACCCTTATCGATTCAGTGTGACCCTTCCGGGGCCTTCTACTTTTATTTTTCTCAATTCACCCTCTTTCCACACATTGAGCGTACCTTTAGCGGAAACCTCCAGGATCAACCGTTCCGGCGTGCAGGATTTAATTTTCACCGTCGCCGGGGACAGGTATTTCTCCTGCAATCCTATGACTCCCCAACCTTCCACGATCGGACAAAAATAAAACAACCGGTCTGTAAAGCCCTCTAAAACGACCTTTTTTTCTCCCTGCAATTCCTCTGCGGCTTGATTCTGCCAGTCATATATCACTATGCGGCGGGCCGGGCCGGACTTTTTCCCGGACCGTATTTCTGCATACAGATAATCGTCAGGACTAAGCCGGGCTTCCGCCTTTCCTTGGTTTACGTTCAGGTTATAACAGATCAGTGCCATGGCCTGTTCTCCGACCGGAGCTACTACTTTCCAGGCTTCCCCCGACCGGAAAGGATCGGTAAAAAGGGCTTCCGGAGCCGGAATCGCCGGCGCTTCGGGACGGTACAAGCGTCCATCGGCGTCCACCAGAGGCCATATTAATTCCGGAACAAAATCCCCGGGCGCATCCGACAGGTAAACCGGCCCCCCCGACAAGGCTTTCGAACGGGCCATCATTCCCCCGCAAATACTGTCGCATGAGTGGAACATATCGTGATCCGGCCAAACCGTCTGACCGAAAAGAAGCGTATTGACATAGGACTGAAAAAGATGGGAACGGGCCATATCCTCATCGAATTTAAGATAATCGATGCTGACCCGGGTGACCGCGCTGTAACGGGTGTGATCCGTATTGAGCGTGTTATGAGCCATACAATTTATCAATCCCATCCCCAGACGATGGGTTTCCTTTTCCAGCACCCGGTTGCATTCCCGGGCCTGTGGAATGACCTGCGTACCTCCCATGTACAAGGGAAGCTGCAAAGACTGCACGTCGATTTTAAGGAAATCGAAGCCATAGGCATGCAGGGAACGCAAATAATAGCGATAGTAAGCCTCTATATTCTTACGGCTTTTCCCGGGTAACAGGGATTCACGATAGGGAAACAAACAATGACCGATCTCTTCCGGGAAATCATTGTCTGCAGCAATTCCTTGCCAATAACCGGGAAGAGCATACCAGAGGCCTATCCAACGGATTTTATCTTTACGACGGGTCTGGAGAATAGGCTGCCATCCCCGGGGAAATTTCGCCGGATCGGGACGGAAGCTGGTCAACCGATCCTTTTCACTCTGTACATGTCCATCGTCTATCAGCACATACCGCACCGGCAGGCCGGAATCTTCTATACGACGAAGATCTGCCAATAATTGCCTTTCATCGATATTTTTATGATACTGCTCCCAGGAACACCATCCCAAATAGTGGAAAGGTTCCGGAAACTCTTTCTTTTCCCTCTGCCGCACATCGGCAATATACTTATTTCCGGTCAGTTGCCGGTAAGCCTCTTTCACCACAGTATATGGATTCTTCTCACAGGCATACAACACTAGCGGTACCTTGGGGTCAAGCTCGTCCTGCCCCAAGGTGGAAACATACAACAGCAATTCTCCTTCGGGCGTAACCTCCAGCCAACTGAGGCTATTGGGTCCCGCTACCGCTTTCAGGAAAAGATACTGCCCATCCTGTAAATGCAACAACAACGCATCTCCCTGAGGGGCCACTTTCCCATTGGAGGGAATCCCCGGATAAGAAGGTGACAAAAGCTCCCCCAACTGCCGAAAGGTCCAAGGCAATAAACGATTGGTGTTATGAGGCCATGTATAATCGCCCGGCCGTTCATCCCGGCTGAAAAACATCCCTTCACGGTAGCGCGGCAACGCCACCCGATAAGCCAGGGTGCGATAACCGGAAGGCACCTTTTTTTCACACCATACGCCGGCATGTTGCGGCCCGGGCAATAAGAGCGGCTCCGGCATCCGGCAAGCTTTCGGGTCCGTCCATCTTTCTCCGCGCCGATAAAAATGGTCACCTCCCTCAGCAAACAAACAGCCGGCAATTCCCAATAAGCAGATACACCATATTATTTTTATCATAAACTTTTCATTTACCCCTTTAATAAATACTAAAATTCAGGATATGAGGGAGATCGATAGCCTCCGAAACCGTCAAACGTACCTGGCGGGTCTTTACCGGAGTAAAAT
Organism: uncultured Odoribacter sp.; assembly: GCA_905204385.1. The sequence continues at coordinate 2,538 of CAJKZL010000421.1, forward strand.
GCTGAATCCGTTTATGTCCGACGGACTCCCCCTCGCTCAAGGTCTGCCATTTCCCGTTTACCCTGGCTTCGATGCGGTAATGCCTTACCCGTTCGCCCAAACGGATATCCTCTTGCAGGACATAATAACTGACCACGCTTTCTTCCGGCAACTTCAGATCGATGCGGTTTCCTTTTCCCTTGCCGGATTTTTGCGGATGTCCATATAATTTTTGCAGCGCCTCTCCGAACTCTTTCAGCCGAATCGAATCTCCTTGGGGAAGGAGTCCCTGTGGATCAGGAGTAAGGCCCACTATCAGAGTCGCATTTCTACCCACGGATTTGTTATATTTATCTACCAGGCTTTCCAATTCATAAACCGCCTTTTCATCTCCCGGTTCCCAGAACCACTCATGCCTTCCGTTGGCTCCCCTCAGAGGGGTATCGGCCATAGCAGGCACCCAATAAGCTCCCTTAGGATCGCCATGTTTCAACAGTTGCAAATGTTGCCGCTCTGTATCCGATTGCTTATGATGGGAAAAAGGTTGCGGGAAAGACGACCAACAGGGATATTCCACCGTTCCGCTTTCCGATCCGCCCCAGCGGAAATCCGCCCTTTGCACATTGTGATAAAATAAACAATGAGGCTGACAGCGCGATACAATCGGCAAAACATCCGGTCCGTCACCGGCCGGGTCATCCGCTCCGCCATCAAACCAAATCAGAAACAATTCCCCATAACGGGTACACAATTCTTCCACCATTCGCTCGCACATGCGTTAGTACCACAACTGGCGGTTACGGGCAAACTCCCCCTCTCCTTCCGCCTTAAAATTATGAATGCCGTAGAGCGAATTCCACCGGATTCCGACATAAATGCCCGGCTTAATCCCATATTTCCGGCAGGAATTGACAAAATCGCGCACGATATCCCCTTTTCCGTCCTTCCATTTCAATGCTTTCATACAATAGGGGTTCACATCACTTTGATAAAGCGCAAATCCGGTTTCATGAGTAGCCGTCAGCACCGCAAATTTCGCCCCCGCCTGTTTGGCCGAACGTATCCATTGGTCGGTATCCAGACGATCCGGGCAGAAAATATTATAATCACTTACCGGAGCTATCCGGTTTGCTGCCTGACTATACCGGACCTGATCGAACACA
>CAJKZL010000422.1 GCA_905204385.1 uncultured Odoribacter sp.
ACTGACATCCACCCGGTGAATCCCTTTTTCCTCCAACTGCATGCCTTTATCGTCCATTTCAAGCGGTACGAAGGTGATCTTCGTGTCCAGATAACTGGGAGCCGGAGCATACGTTCCGGCAAACACCCGATTGAGCCGATCCAGCACTTCCGTTACAAATTGCTCATCTACTCCTTCGGCAATGGATTTGGAGTTTGAGGTATACATGAGATGAAAAACAACGGGAATCGTACGGGGAGTAAAGGACGGTAGTTCGGGTTTGATCAGTTGCACCCGACAAGGGGCACTGGTGATATTCCCGATCTGGCAGGTAAACGTCACCTCTCCGGCGGCGGCAGTAGTGGAATAGGTCAGGCCGTTCACCGTTTCGCCGTTAGAAGCGGTGATCCGTATCCGATCTGCCGGTATGCGATCCGTATTCAAAGCGACCGTATCGGTAAACAAAGAGTCGCGCACGAGGGTTGCTCCGTCGACGGTATAAGCCACGGCTTGCCAGCCGTCTACTTCTGTATAGGCACGGATTCTGAAGGTCAACTCAGCCTTACCGTCGGCCATCAGTACGGGACTGTTCGGATGGAGCGACACCTCGATGATGTCATCGGTTCCTTTCGGGATCAGATAAGATTCAAACTCATCCTGTCCACAGGCAAATAACAGCAGCGTAAAAACAGATATGATAAGCGTTCTCATAATTTTTTCATTTTAAGTTAATCTCCCGGTCAGAATGCTCCCCAACCCGGGTTTTGATCGATTTTATTGTATTGTAGTTCTTCGTTCAGCGGTATAGGCAGGCAAAAACGGTAGTCGTTGTCTTCCAGTTTGTAGAACTTACCCTCTTCCTTATCCAGTGCTTTCCGGGTCCAGCCTTTTTGTGTACGTACCAGATCACACCAACGCATATCATACTCAAAACAAAATTCTTTGCGTCGCTCGTCGAGAATAGCTCCCAGGACATCGTTGCCGGTATAGCTCGTATAACCGGGGATGCGGTGTCGTAGAAATTCTTCCAGTTTTTCTTTGGCTGCATTGTTATCTCCTTTCCGGGCATAGCTTTCGGTAATAATCAGATGCAAGTCGCTGATCTGAAAAAAATTCAGGGCATAATACCCATATTTGAAATCAGGTTTATTGAATTTACCGATCACTCCTTCCGTTTTATCTCCAAACCAGTCGGTTACTGTGAAAAATCTGTCATAACGTACATCTGTCGAATCGTATAAATTCAATAAGGAAGCGGTCGGATGCTGATACGTACCCCATCCCGGTTCTCCGACAATATCTCCGTAACTAGGGTTGTTTCCTCCGCGATTGACCACCAACAGAGAAGCCTGCTTATCCTTGAATATTCCCAGAATCTCATCCTCTACTTCAAGCGGTTCGAAATTATCGATGCCCTGCAGGGATCGTCCCTCCATAGCCGCCTCTGCATGTGTGATGGCATTGTCCCAGTCGCTGTCTGCTCCGGCTCCCGAACCGCCCTTAAAATGGTATACCTGAGCCATCAAAGCATGGATGAGTTTCTTGTCATAAAAGATGTTGTATGAAGTCGGAGCCGTAGGATAATCCAATATTTCCTGCAATTCGGACAAGATGATGTCATATACTTCGGTTTGGGTACGGCGACGCGCATCATACGAACCCACAGCATCGGCATTCAGATTCACCGGGATACCCAACTGATTATTATGGTAAGGCGAAAAATACTGCATCAGTTTAAACAGACTCCAGGCCCTCAGGAATTTCACTTCGCCCAGCACAATCTGCCTGTCTGCTTGTGCAACTCCTTCGATTTTTCCCAATTCATACTCCAACATATTATAAAAACCGATATTCTGATAATAATTACCCCACAAAATACCGGGCAGGGTTGCATTCTGCCAGTCGAGACTATTATAGAAAAGGCTCTTGTTGTTCGTGCCTAAATAATTATTCAGATAGCGGTCCGGATCCAGATCATCACAATAATAAGCAAAAACCTTATAAGAAGTTCTGTCCAAAAATGGGATATTGGTCTCTGTCAAAGTAAACATCTCGGTGGTGTACATTTTCAGATGTCCGGCCAACAAAGCTTTCACATCGTCGTAAGTACTGACGACCAACTGATTTGTAGGTTTTACTTCAAGATATTTATCACAGGAAGCAAATACCAGTCCAAATATTAAATAGCATAGAATTCTTTTCATAATGTATGTATATTAGAATCCGACATTCAACGTAATTGTATATTTCCGGGAATTCGGGTACCCGAAAGAACCCATCAGGGCCGGATCGACACCTTTATACCCGGTGATGGTAAACAGGTCCTTAGCTGTAAAACTCAGCCGCGCACTGCTGAAACCGATTTTCGACAGCAGTTTAGAATCGACATTATACCCTAACGTCAGGAAGGTACAGCGCAGATAATCGCCTTTTTCAAGAGTAATATCCTGCATATAGTTCGAATAAGCATTCGAAGTTTCCGAAACCATAGGGATATTGGTTACGTCCCCCGACTGACGCCAGCGATTCATATCCGAAACATGGCGGTTTTGTGAATCCAATGTACGGAACGTACTGAAAGAACGGATTTTATGTCCGGTTTTAAATTCCAGATTTGCACTGAACACCAATCGTTTCCAGTTGATATTCGTCGCAAAACCTCCATTGACCGGCGGATTCATTTCGCCCAGATACGAGGGGGCCGGCATTTCCAGACCTAACGGTTTGTTCTTTAATAATTCCATATCGAGCATTTCATCTCCCTTGCCGGTGTATATCATCGTATGTCCCGTATAAGGGTCTACTTTAGCAAAACGGTAGCCGAACCATCCGCCCACCGGATAGCCTTCGACAAAGGCATTAGCGTTCGAAGGGGTACGTGCCGGCAAATCTTCCAGGTTTTTGTAATAAGTCTTCGACAATTCGTTATCATTGACTGCTATGTTAGCTTTGACGGACCATTGGAAATCCGTTTTCCGGATCAGTACCACGGAAAGGTCCGCTTCGATCCCTCTATTCAGGATACTGGCCACATTTTCCGTTACGTTTTTCCGACCCGAAGAAGCAGCAAGCGCCCTTTGATCCAGCACATCACGGGTGGTGTTGTGGTAATAATTCAGCCTCAGGTCCACCCGGCGGTTAAATAAAGCCATGTCCAGGCCGATATTCATATCTTTCTTAGTCTGCCATTTCACATTCGGGTTGGAATAAAGAAAACTATTGGGAATGGTGATACCGTCGTAAAGCGTACTTTCGCCGAGATTCATCACCACAAAGGGGAAGGCATTTTTGTCGATGCTCCCGGTATATCCGAAACCGGCACGCACGGAAAGTTCATCCAGCCAGTCCCATTTCCAGAAAGACTCATTGTGGAGATTCCAACGCGCAGCCACATTCCACAAGGGGGTAAACTGATTGTCGTTGCCGATGATGTCCGAACCGTCGTAACGGATGGCTCCGGAAACTACATAGCGGTCACGATAAGAATAAGAACCGTTGAGGAAAAACGAGGACAGTTTGCTCTCCGATTTCCCGGTATTCCCCAATGCAGAATAATTAATCCGGTCGCCGGTGATTCCGTTCATCTCCGGGAAACCCACGATACGGTGGTCTTCATCAAAAATAGGAGAATAATTAAAAGAGTTGTGGGTAGTGCGGTCGGAAATCTCCTGCCCGGCAAAGAAATTGAAATAATGTTT
>CAJKZL010000423.1 GCA_905204385.1 uncultured Odoribacter sp.
TTTGTCGATATTTCTCACCACTTCCTGATTTTCTTTCTTTGCAATAATCTTTATTTTACTGTTGCTATCGTCCAGTATCTTCTGTATCGTCATTACATCCTCTTTGTTTCGGACAAAGGAATGAGCGATAAAATCCAAATTATTCTCAATGGCAAAATCAATAAATCCCCGGTCCTTCTCGCTCAGGGATTTCAATTGTATGCTTGCTCCCGGCACATTAATGCTTTTGCGGTTCTTGATTTCTCCCGGATTCGCCGCCTCCAATTCCAACCGACCGTCCTTTTTATCCTTTACCACTAACTCGACGTCACCGTCGTCTATGAGTATCTTATCGCCCACATGAACATCGTCGACAAAATTTTCATAGGAAACATGGATCATTTTATCTCCTGTCAGCTCTTTCTTCCCGCTCATATATACCTTGTCGCCCCTTTCTACGCGCAGCGGCGTTTCGATATCCGTCGTACGCACCTCCGGTCCTTTGGTATCGATCAGCAAAGCAATATTCTCAGAGACCGCCCGGACATTCCTGATCACCTTCATGGCCTCGTCCGGAGTCTGATGAGCGGTGTTCAAACGGACAACATTCATGCCTGCTTCATATAATTCCTTCAGAAATCCGACTTCACATCTTTTATCGGATATTGTTGCTACTATTTTTGTCCTTTTCATGTCTTGAATCTCTCTGGTTAATCTTTTTATTAATCGTATAATTTATCAAATAGTTTTGGTTTACTGGCAAAATGTCATCGACAACCTTTCAATGCCAATATAGCCAGTTCATAGGATTTCAGGCCAAAACCCATAATTACCCCCCGGCAAACTGCCGACAGAAAAGACACGTGACGAAAGGATTCACGTCTTGCCGTATTGGAAATATGCACTTCGACCACCGGAGCCTTCACGGCCGAAACAGCATCAGCCAAGGCTACCGAAGTATGCGTATAGGCTCCGGCATTGAGAATGATACCGTCGAAACTAAAACCCACCTCATGGATCTTATCGATCATTTCCCCTTCTATATTCGACTGAAAATAGGATAAACAAATTTCAGGATATTTTTTTTGAAGTTCGGTGAAATAATCGGTGAAAGTAGTATGCCCATAAATATCCGGCTCCCGGACTCCTAATAAATTCAGATTAGGACCATTCATTATTAATATTTGCATGTCTTTTGGTATTCATTTTAGCAAAGTTGCTCTACAAAATTAATGATTTTTCGCTTTTAGAGACCGTAATTTTTAAAATTAATATAGTAACCAAGCTTCTATTTCGGTCATTTTTTACATTTGCCGAAATTTCAAAACCGGATTTTTAAAATTTATCGATTCTAATCTCTGTCATAAACTTCACATATAAACAATTGATACTATGAAAATTACAAAATAAATCTTTTAACAAACAGCTAATTGTCCTGTTCAGATTTTCATCTTTCACTCATCATTACAAATAAAAATGTTAAACTTCAGAAAATATAAATTGGATATAAAAAAAATATCTATCTTTAGGCATTGATTTTATTAAGGTGTGCTAACACTTATACATTTAGATTCTAATAAAAAAAAACCAAAAAAATGACTTGGGATAACGCAATTGAAAGTTTCAAGACGTATCTGATTCTTGAAAAATCTCTTTCGGCTAATTCAGTAGAAGCCTATCTGAACGACATCAGTAAATTAGCTAAGTATTGTGCTGATAAGCATCAGGTTAAAACTCCGGATGAAATTTCTTACGACATTCTGAAAGATTACTTAATGTATGTAAGCGAAGTGGGAGTGACTAACCGGACACAAGCCAGATGCATTTCGAGCATCCGATCTTTTTTCAAATTCCTGGTATTCGACGGACAACTGGAAAATAACCCGACCCGTTTGCTCGAAGCACCGAAAATCGGCCGCAAGCTTCCGAATATCCTGACTGTCGAGGAAATCGACTCGATGTTGAATGCTGTCGAAATGTACAAACCCGAAGGTCAAAGAAATAAGGCTATCATCGAAATGCTTTATTCCTGCGGATTAAGAGTATCCGAACTCATCAGCATCAAGCTGTCCAATATCAACTTCCGGATGAGTACCATTAAGATTGAAGGAAAAGGTAATAAAGAAAGAATGATTCCGCTTAGTAAAAATGCAAAACAGGAAATCAAACAATACCTTAAAATGTACCGCGATTATCTGGATATCGAAAAAGGATACGAAGACGTTTTGTTCCTCAACAAAAGAGGGACGGCCCTTTCCCGTGTAATGGTGTTCAACATCATTAAACACCTGGCCGACCGCGCCGGAATCAAAAAGAATGTATCTCCGCATACTTTCCGTCATTCCTTTGCTTCCCATCTGGTAAGCGGCGGTGCCGATTTAAGGGCGGTACAGGATATGCTCGGACATGAATCGATCCTGACCACGGAAATTTATACTCATCTGGACGATCATTACCTGAAAGATACGATCAATAAATTTCATCCACGGGCAAAAGATAATATCGAACCGAAAAAATAAGGATAAAAAAGAGCGTTTGAAACGCTCTTTTTTTTACTTTCGCAAAAAAATTTCAGATGGACAGGAACGAGGAAATACTTAAAAAGATTCACAGCAACGACCCGGAACAAATCCATGAAGCGATCCAGGCCGTCAAGGAAAATGGAGACCTGGAGATTGCCCGTACTCTGCTCGGTCAACTAGGACAAATTTCCGAACCCCATACGACAACTCTCCTCGTTAATCTACTGGCAGACATCAAAGAGAATAATTTCAGGGACGTGTTGATCCAACAACTGAAAGAAACCGATGAACCCGCCATTCAATGCCATTTACTACGGATCATCTGGGAGTCTTCACTCGATTACTCCGCCTACCTCGACCTATCTCTGCAATTTCTAAGCCGGGCGGATTTTACCGTAGCCTTCGAAGCCTCCACGGTGATCGAAAATATGGTCAATCATTTGGACAAAACTCAAAAGGAAAAACTTCACCGATTCATATCCGCTTTTCCTGGAGATAAACTCTTTCTGGTTGAAAATATCCACGAAGAAATGCACCATTCTCAGGAAGAGGAAGCAGAAAATGAAGTTTAATTTTCTGCTTTCCACCAACATCGGATCTGTTCGAGTTTCTCTTCCATGCTCAGTTCCGCATTCAACCAATGAATACAGAATCCTTCCCTCTCCATCTTTCTGAACCAGGTCATTTGTCGCTTGGCAAACTGATGGATGGCAACATTCAACCGACTGACCATATCTTCATAATTCAGTTTACCTGTGAGGTATAAAGTCAGGTATTTATATTCCAACCCATAATATATCAAGTCCTCCGCTTTCACTCCGCTTTCGAGTATCTTTCTCACCTCCTCTATCATCCCGTTTTGCAAACGCTCGTGCAGTCGGCGGGTGATCCTTTCCCTTCTCGTCTCCCGGCTGACGTCGACTCCTACGATTAAAGAATTAATTTTTGGAAAATGTTTCTCCTCGTAAGGATGCAAGCGGTAATATTCCTCAATTTCAATAGCGCGTATAGCCCTTTTGGGCGTATCGATCTCCGTCGTATTATGCAGACTTTTATAGGTAGCCAGGCGCTCGGCCAGCTCCTTCAGGCTCATGCCTTCTAAGCTTTTCCTTAAATCGTCATTTTGCGGGACAGCCAATAATTGATACCCTTTCAATACAGCTTCGACAT
>CAJKZL010000424.1 GCA_905204385.1 uncultured Odoribacter sp.
CAGGCTGTTCTGGTATCGAATGCCATACAGGAAATCGAACGTTTTGTGGCTGCGGTCCATCCCATCGAGAGGGATATCAAGAGTTCCGCCTATTTGGGAGATTTGCTGGTGACGGCTTATTCGCAGTTTAGCCGCAACAGGACTTTCGGTACGATGATCGGTAAAGGATATTCGGTGAAGTCGGCCCAGATGGAGATGCTGATGATTGCCGAAGGGTATTTTGCAGTGAAGGGAATTAAGGAAATCAATGAACACTATAAGGTGCATATGCCGATCACCACGGCGGTATATAATATTCTGTATGAGAAGATCAGTCCTGTTTTGGAAATACGGCTACTGACGGAGCAGTTGAGGTGAAAAAGATTATAGATTATAGATTAGAGATGAGGGTTGGAGGGGGATTTTAATAGGAACATGATGTATTCTTTCGTTGAAGTTAATGATGCAAAAACGGAACAGGCTTTTCTGGAACTGCCTGTCGGATTGTACCGGGGCAATCCTTATTGGGTGCGCCCATTGGATAACGACATCCGTTAAGTGTTCGATCGGGAAAATAATCCCTGTTTCAAGCATGGTGGGGAGTGTGTGCGTTGGTTGTTGAACAACGAACAGGGGGAGTGTGTAGGCAGGGTAGCCGCGTTTATCAATAAGAAAACCTACCGCCTGGATAAATATCTGGTGGGACAAATGGGCTTTTTCGAGTGCATAGACGATGAAAAGGCTGCCTTTATGTTGTTCGATAAATGCCGGGAATGGCTGGAGAGCAGGGGGATGGAAGCGATGGAAGGACCGGTGAATTTTGGAGAACGCATAGAATGGTGGGGGTTGCTGGTGGAAGGCTATGAGGAAAGTCCGGTTTATGCCATGCCTTATACCCAACCCTATTATGTGAAGTTTATCGAGGCCTACGGTTTCCGGGATTATTTCAAGCAATTTACGCTCAGAACGCGTCTGGTGATGGAAAGTCTGTCGAAGGTGGTGGTATGGAAGGCCGCCCGCATTCTGAGAAACCCCGATTATGAGGTGTTTACGTATGGGGATATCGGTAAGGAGAAAGCCATCGAGGCTTTGCTGGAGGTTTACAATAAGGCCTGGAACCTGGAGGTTCACGGTGTAGACGGTATTACCCGCGATCAGGTGGAAGCCATTTATAAAAGTTTGCAGCCGATCATCGACAAGGATTTGATTTATTTTGCATTTTATAAGCAACAGCCTATCGGTTTTTATCTGATGTTTCCGGAAATCAACCAGGCCGTGAAGCATCTGAATGGGAAGATGAACCTTGCCGGAATGCTGAAATTTATGTATTATCTCCGGATAAAAAAAATCAGGGTGGCCTTGGGGCAGTTGTTCGGGGTGGTGCCCGAGTTTCAGGGAAGAGGGGTGGAAGCTGCGCTGATCAAGCGTTTCACGGAACGGATGATTGCAGGCAAGGGCAAGCATAAGTACGACTACCTGGAATTGAATTGGGTGGGAGATTTCAATCCGCCTATGGTGCATCTGATGTCGTACCTCGGAGCGAAGGTGGTGCGCACGCATATTACTTACCGGAAATTATTCCGCGATGACATTCCGTTTGTGCGGTCGGTGGATAAAAACAGTTTATAGTTTAAAGATGATTGCTTAAAAGGAGAACAGCCTTTGTACTGAATTTTTATCAGGCAAAGGCTGTTTTTGGAATTGTCGATAACAGGGACTTTTTTTAGTTCCCGTGCTTGGAGTGCAGTTTCAGCCGCATCAAGCGCAGGTCTTCTTCGGCATAATCGCCTTCAAATTCGTCGAAGGCTTCGGAAATATTGTCGGAAGAAGCTTCCATGAAATAATCCATGATTTCTTCCTGTTGGTCTTCATCCAATATTTTATTGATATAGTAATCGATATTCAATTTAGTGCCTGAAAAAACAATGGCTTCCATTTCCTTGATGAGTTCGGTAAACTCCAGAGCCAGAGCGGAAGCGATGTCTTCCAGGTCGATCTGACGGTCGATATTCTGGATGATGTATACTTTGAATTTCGATTTGTTGGCGACGGTTTTCACTACCATATCCTGGGCCCGCTCGATCTCATTGTCTTCTACGTATTGTTTGATTACTTCGACAAATTCTTTGCCATATTTCTGGGCTTTTCCGGCGCCTACCCCTTGTATATTGGCCAATTCTTCGAGCGTCACGGGATAATTCGTACACATATCCTCCAGGGAAGGGTCCTGAAAAATAACGTAAGGCGGGAGGTTATTGGTTTTGGCGATTTTTTTGCGCAGGTCTTTCAGGATGGAAAATAAAGTGCTGTCTAAAGCCGAGACACCGCCTTTTTCCTGAATTTTTTCCTCCTCTTCGTTTTCTTCGTCAAAATTATGATCTTCCATCAGCATAAAACTTTTAGGGTTATCCAAAAATTTCTGGCCTTCTTCCGTTAATTTTATTACTCCGTATTGTTCGATATCTTTTTCAATAAAACAGCTTACCAGGGCACGGCGGTATACCATGGTCCAGAACTGACGGCTTTTTTCCGAACCGGCTCCGAATAGTTCGAGTTTGTCGTGTTTGTACGATTTTATAGCCATATCGGCTTCCCCGACCAGGATGTTGACAAGATGCTCGATCTTGAATTTTTCCTTTACATCGCTGACCAATTGGAGGGCGTCGACCATATAATCCTCGCCTTCGAACTCTTTTTTCGGGTAAAGGCAGTTGTCACAGCATCCGCAGTTTTCTTCTTCGTAAGATTCTCCGAAATAGTGCAGCAACACCTTGCGCCGGCAGAGTGATGTCTCTGCATAGGCTACGGTTTCCATCAATAATTGTTTCCCGATTTCCTGCTCGGCAATGGGTTTCCCCTGCATGAATTTTTCCAGTTTCTGGATATCTTTGAAGCTGTAGTAGGTCAGGCAGATTCCCTCGCCTCCGTCTCGGCCTGCACGTCCTGTTTCCTGATAGTAGCCTTCCAGGCTTTTCGGGATGTCGTAGTGGATGACAAAACGAACGTCCGGTTTGTCGATTCCCATGCCGAAAGCGATCGTTGCCACGATTACGTCCACTTCTTCCATCAGAAACTTATCCTGGTTGGCACTGCGGGTTGCGGCGTCCATGCCGGCATGGTAGGCGGCCGCTTTGATGCCGTTGATGCAGAGGACTTCTGCCAATTCTTCCACTTTTTTGCGGCTCAGACAATAGATGATGCCGGATTTTCCGTCGTGGTTTTTGATGAATTTGATGATGTCCTTGGTGACATCACCTTGCTTAGGGCGGACTTCATAGTATAAATTGGCCCGGTTGAAGGAAGATTTGAATACCTGGGCATCCATCATATCCAGGTTTTTCTGGATGTCGTTTTGTACTTTCGGAGTGGCCGTCGCCGTTAAGGCGATAATGGGCGCTTTCCCGATTTCTTCTACGATAGGACGGATTTTCCGGTATTCCGTCCGGAAATCGTGGCCCCATTCAGAAATACAGTGCGCTTCGTCTACTGCAAAGAAGGATATTTTGATCTTTCGGAGAAATTCTACATTGCTTTCTTTGGTCAGGGATTCCGGAGCAACGTAAAGCATTTTTGTTTTTCCGCTCAGGATGTCTTCCTTGACATTCAGAATTTCATTCTTGGTCAGGGAAGAATTTAGAAAATGTGCAACACCTTCTGCTTCAGAGAACGACCGCAT
>CAJKZL010000425.1 GCA_905204385.1 uncultured Odoribacter sp.
CGGGCAGAATCAGGATATCCGCTTTTTTCTATTCCTCCACTGCCGCCGTATAATACAAATGAAAGCGGGGGTCCTGTTCCAGGACATTAAAATCGGTGAAATTGGACATTCGACTCAGTTGTACGACGGCAATATTGATTTTTCCCTGTGCGGCACCCACGGCCTTAGAGGCCAAGGCAACGGAATCCTCCTCCTCGATATGAACATCCTTCAGATAGGGAACGACCCCCACCACCGGAATGCCGGTAAGCTCACGGATCATCTGCCTCCCTTCATCGAACAGGGAAACGTCGCCCCTGAACTTATTGATCAGGATTCCCCGGATCAATCGTCTTTCTTCTTCAGGCAATAACATCACCGATCCATAAACGGAAGCGAATACCCCTCCGCGGTCGATATCCGCCACCAGATAAGTTGCGGCATCCACCTCCCGGGCCATTCTCATATTCGTGATGTCCCGGTCGCGTAAATTCAACTCCGAAATACTTCCGGCTCCTTCAAGGACTATCGGATTGTAATGCTTTTCCAATCGCCGGAAAGCCTGCACCGCTTCTTCCCAAAATTGCCGCTTGTTACCCGAACGAAAATATTCCCTGGCCGACATGTTTCCTACAGGCCTACCGTTCAGAATCACCTGTGAAGTCTGGTCCGTAGAGGGCTTCAGTAACACCGTATTCAAGTCCGTATGGGGAGCGATCCGACACGCTTCGGCCTGTACGGCCTGTGCCCGCCCGCTTTACCCGCCCTCGGGTGTAGAATTAGGATTCAGGGGCATGTTCTGCGCTTTAAAAGGCGCCGGCGTATAACCATCCTGCAAAAATATCCGGCAAAAAGCGGTATTCAGAATACTTTTCCCGGCATCCGAGCAGGTACCTACAAACATGATTGGACGCAATTTCATAACTTTATATTTTTATACAGCCAAGCAACATCGCTTCATGCACTTTTTATCACACCTCTCAAAGCTCAGGGCTTTCTTTTATACAAAAAAGAATTCCACCGTTCTTCGGCCGCCCCCTGCTTATCCATTTCATAACGGGCCATCACAAACAATAAGTCCGAGAGCCGGTTGACGAACCGCAGGATAAGCGCAGGCACTTCGTCTTTCCGATTCAATGTCCACAGCCTCCTTTCCGCCCGCCGGGCTATCGTACGAGCCACATGACATTGTGCCGAAATCAGGGTTCCCCCGGGCAAAATAAAATGAGAGGAAGGGTGCTGTATCGCTTCGGACAATTCATCGATTCGCTCTTCACAATAACGATCCGCATTTTCGGGCAGCCGGTTCGGATTCCCGGACCGCTCTTCCGAAGGAGTAGCCACCTGCGACATCACGATCATCAAGATGCGCTGCAATTCATACAGCATATCCTGCCATTCGTGCTGCTCGCCGATCAACGCCCGCAGGAAACCCAGGGACGAGTTCAACTCGTCCAGCGTACCGTTCGCTTCTATGCGGATATCGTCTTTCTCCACACGAAACCCTCCATGGATTCCCGTTTTTCCTTTGTCTCCCCCGCGGGTATAAATTTTCATCTTCGATTTTCCTTTCTATGATTAGCCGGCCTCCGGTCCCGTCTATCCTTCGCCGGAAAGATTCCTGATAACCGTCCGTACCGAAATTTGTACAAAGGTAGCAAGATTTCGAGAGTTTCAGGTAGATTTAAGATGAATAAAGCAACCGACCGATAGTACGAGGAGTTAGATTTAAAACCATAAAGCGTTCAATGCCGATATAAGGTTCATTTGAATTGAACATACTATAAAAAATGAACAAATTATTTTTTTATGCCGATAGTGTTCACTAATTTTGTAGTGTTCAGTAATATTGAACACTGTGCAAAAAGTGAACAAGAAAAGTTATGGTACTAATAGAATACGAAATCCTGAGTCAGGCTTTAAACGCATTAAGAGACAAGTTCGCCCTGTCAGACGACATGGTATTCCGAAAAGAAAATGCAGAAAGTGTTTTTTTTGATGCCATTGTCCGGATTATGAACATTGATTTTCTATGCGAAATCAAAAATAATATCACCTCGACATCTTTTAATATCGTTCTAAATCAGCTAAGAACCAAAGCCGATTCCCGTCCGGTGTTATTGGTAGCCCGCTACATCAGCCCCATGCTCCTTAACAAACTGGCTATAAATGGCATAAACGCCCTTGATTGTGCGGGGAATTGTTATATCCGTTATATGAAAGAAAGTAGTCTTGTCTTTCAATTATCCAACAAGGGGGAGAAAAATATTTTTATGAAAGAAAAAAGTTATCCTGCTTTTTCGGATTCAGGCATCAAAGTCATTTTTTATTTCCTGAATGACCCCGTTCATGTAAACAAGCCTTATCGGGACATAAAGGAAGCGACCGGAGTATCTTTGGGAACAATCAAGAATGTTATGGACGAATTGGTAGCTTCCCGTTATATCCTTGTTACGGAGAAAGGTAGATTTTTGAAAAACAGGAAGGGGTTGTTGGAACAATGGGTGATCGGTTATAACCAAGTGTTGAAACCCAAGTTATTATTGGGAAGAATGAATTTCCGCAGCGCCGAACACAGAAAGAAATGGTTGGCGATGGAATTGCCGGAAGGCATGTATTGGGGCGGTGAGAGCGGAGCTCAAATGGTGGACGGTTATCTTGAACCCGGCAGTTTCGATATTTATACGGATATTCCCACTGCCAATCTGATGAAAACAGGTTTTGTCCGGCAAGATGAAAACGGCGAGATAAACGTATATCAAAAATTCTGGCATTGGAGAACGGGTAATCGACTTGTTCCTCTTGTGTTGATATATGCCGATTTGATGGGAAGCGGCAACAGCCGTTGTTTGGAAATAGCACAAAGACTTTTAAATAATGAACTTAAAGATTTCAAGTGAAAAAATCGGTAACCCGCTATTGGTGGATCTGCTCAAAAAATTAACCGTTTGTTTTAACGGTATCGGACAATCCTTTTTTGTAATCGGAGCCACTGCACGGGATATCATCCTGCAACAATTGGCCGATACATCGTCCAGACGGAAAACCCGGGATTTGGATGTAGCTATAGCCATATCGGAGTGGGCTGATTTCGGTAGAATTACAGGCATATTAATTGAAAATGGTTTTAAAAAGGATACCCACATGCACCAGCGTTTTTATTATGGCGATTACGAATTGGATATTGTTCCCTACGGTATTGTCGCCAAAGACGACGACTGCATTTATTGGCCGCCGGAGGAAGTGATCGCCATGTCGGTAAAAGGGTTCGATGAAATATTGAAGGATTCCATTACTGTTTCGGTCGATGATGAATTCGATATTAAAATCGCTTCACTGCACGGTCTTTTCTTGCTTAAATTCAATGCCTGGCAAGACAGGCATTTCGAAACAAGCAAAGATGCGGAAGATATGTCGTTTATCTTGTCGAACTACTTTATAGCCAACGTGAACCGGAATTTTCATCCGGAAGTATACGACTGGATACGTTTTGACGAATATATCATCGGTGGTTACTGGTTGGCGCACGATTTGCTATCGTTACTGACGAAGGAACAGGTTGCTTATTATCGGGAATGTATAATTGCGGAATTGGAACAGGAGGAAGGCTCTGTGTAAATTAATCAGATCCTTGAGCACGGCGATTATGGGCTGACTTATGAAC
>CAJKZL010000426.1 GCA_905204385.1 uncultured Odoribacter sp.
ATGCCATGGAAATTGACTATTTTGCTGTCGATATTGGGCAGGCTAGCAAACCGAAAATGATGTTTCTGGGATGGTTGGTGAGCGGGGATGAGGGAAAGACTGTGGCAGTCCGTTCGGAGTTTTTCAAGGCCTTTACTGCCGAACGGCCCACTTTGATTTTTCTGGATGAGCTGACCCGCATTCCGATGGTGGCGGCCAACTTTTTAATGACTATCCTGGACCGGCGGCAATCGTATTTATACGATGAAGATTCGGGCATCCGCTACAATAAAGGTGAGAACGTGCTGTTCGTGGCTGCCGGTAATACCGGGTTCGCTTATGTTTCCACCCAACGTCTGGACTCGGCTTTCGAGGATCGGTTTATCAAAGTGCAATTGGACTATCTCAGTCCGGAGGAAGAGGCTGCCTTGATGATGCAGCGCTATCCTTTGGTGAAGGCGCCTGCCGCTGCCCAGTTGGCCGAGATTGCCCGTTTGTTGAGGCAAGCGGAGCAAAAAGAGGCATTGACGGTATCCCTTTCTACCCGGCAGGTGCTGGATGCCGCTGCTTATCTGCAATTGGGATATTCGGTGCGTGAGGTGGTGGAAGAGGTCATCCTCACCAATTATGTCATTGCCGGCGAACAGTTGGTGGCCCGTTCGTTAGTCCAGATGATATGACCGGCGAAGATATCGAATCGGTTTATGGCCGGGACGTTTTAGACCGCAGTTGGTGGGGTGATTTTCCGGAGGCCTTGGATTTATTGGGAAAAGATTTTCCCCATACTTCCGATATCTACCGGCTTATGCCGGTATGCGCCCGTATCGCTTTGCATATGGCGGGCGAGTTGCCGAGGGTCGTTTTCTCCAAAGAAGGAAGCGCTGATATGGAATTCGATGCGGTGGTGATGAATCCCGAAATACTGGCTTTAAAAGTTAACGAAGCCATCCGGGCAGAAGTTTTTTTCGGGCAATATATCCATCAGGTGGGGCATATTTGTTATAGCCGGGGTGTTTACGGAAAGTACCGTTGTAATTATCAACAGAAGTATTTTATCCATTTGATCGAGGATCGTCGGGTGGAAGGGCGGATAGCACAGGTATATCCGGGTTATTATTATTACCTGAATGCCGCCCGCCGGATGCAGTTTACGCTGGCTTTACTGAGGGCCGGGCAAGAATTGAAGTTTACTGATCTGGACGATGTTCGCTATAATTATGTGGCCACCCGGATTCTTTTTCCGGAGTTGTTGGAGTATGAGGTATTTCAAGAGCGGTTGGCTCCTCACCGCAGTCGTTTGGGATGGATCGACGAAATATTGGAGACCGTGGAGGATTATGCTTCCCTGGAGCCTTCGCGGGTAGTTGAACTGGCCCGGCAGATCGGTTCCCGTTTTGTAAATCGCGAAGAGGCACAGCCCCCTATGTTTAATTATTATTCCAAAGTGATGATGAATCTGCCTTTGGAAGTGGAGGGGGCTCCGGTAGATATCGATGTGAAGATCCTGGACGATTTGTTTCTGGATTTGAATAAGTCCCTGGATTTGGTGCCGTACGGGGATATCGAAGGCGATACGAAGGGAGCTTTGAAAAGAGCCGGTAGTCCGGTGGGGGAGCGCTACCGGGAACTGGAGGCAGGTTGTGGGACGGTGGATGCCCTAGTGATGCGCAGGGCCCGGGAATTGGCGGCTAAAATACGGTTGAATTTTCTGACCTTTCAGGCAAAAATGAATAAATCCTGTGTGTTTTATGAGCAGGAAAGTGGCGAACTGGATGAAGACGAGTTGTATCAGGTTCATTTTAATCCTAATGTCTTTATGGAAGAGTTGCCGGCTTCTTCGGCTATGCTGGAGGTGGTGGTGATGCTGGACTTGTCGGGTTCGATGACGGATGGAAATAAGCTGGAATTGCAACTGGTGTTGTCGGTTGCCTTGGCTTTGGCTTTTAATGCCAATCCGGATATCCGGTTTTCCATTTATGGTCACCGGGTGAAGCAGGAGCGGGTAGAGATAGTCAGGTTTCATGAATCCGGGAAGCGATTGGAATTGAAAAAGCTGTTTTCTCAGGAAGGGATGTATGTCAATGCCGACGGTTTTGCCATTGCTTATGCGATGCAGAAATTCCGGGCCAGGACGCAAAACAAGCTGTTGTTTATGATATCGGATGGAACGCCTACGGCTGCCGCCGGACAGATGGACCCCCGGGTGCATGTCCGCGAAATGGTCCGCGAGGCTCAACGGCTGGGGGTAACGGTACTTTCCATCGGTATCTCCAATTTCAATCAATCGGATATGTACGACGAGTTTATTCCCTATTCCGGTCCGGAAGTGACTACCCGCTTGGTGCAATGGCTGCGGAGAAAATTTGCGAATATCGCGGACGGAGCGACGTTTTAACCCGATAAAGTTTCGTATGGGCTCTTCGGGTCCGGATTACCGGCCAGCGTTTTTGGGCATGGTCGTTTCGGGAATATCCGTCGGAGAGGGATAATGAGGAGTTTCGGTCCATTTCCTTCGTCTTGTCATCGTAAAAGCTAGCGGATCGTCGCCGGCCAAGCGTCCCCATGCGGGAAAGTCAGCCTACGGTCGTCGGCAATGAATTTCCATATGGAAAAACTAACCTACGACTGTCGGCTGGAATTCCCGAAAGAGAGTAGTTTGCTTAAAGTTCTTGCAAGAGGGAGGTGATGGAGGAATGTATTCGTTTTTTTGCAGTGCTGCGTTTTTCCAATCTATCTTGGTCCGGTTAAGGCGGGAGGGGGATTAGTTTTTTGTGGGATGGTATACCGGCAAAATGTACTGCCGGTATAACCTGAGGAGTATATAACTCATAAAAATTGTATGCTTTGTCCGTGATTTGCAGTACATAGATCGGTCCGGTTTTTGAGACGATAAAGGAACTTTCGAATTTCCCATCACTTCTCTTATTCATTTTTGCCAGTGTAAGGACATCACTGATCGAGGGCGGGTTTGAACGAGGATGATTATGGACTGCTGCTTCTGTGTTTTTATCAAACAACAGCTTGACATTATTCAGTAGATTTTCCATATATCTAAACAGATATGGAACATTCTGTTCTCATGGGAAATTCTCCCAACTTATTTTTTCACGATTACTAAAAGAAACACCCCGTTGGTTTAAAACCAAGGCAGCTTGCCTTTAAAACCAACGGGGTGTTTCTTTTAAACCAATGAAGTGGTGCTTTCTCAGTGCTTATTCAAGCATAGAAATCATGCTTTATTTAAAAATTGAAGCCGGTACTTCTCCCGTCCAGCATAAGGGTTGTTCCACTTGAAACAAACGTAAAATAACGGATGCTGTATTCACTGTATTGTTCGCCTCCTTCATTTTTATTCCTTTAGCAATACGAGGCCCCGTAATCCCCCAGGGAACAATCATTTCGTCAGTGCTGACTCCACCGTGTCCGTATTCAATTCCACCATGGTCGGACAGGAACATAAAATGGGTATCATCATACAAATCTTCCTGCTTCATCTTGTCGATGAGCTTACCTATCTCCACATCCGCTTCTTCAATGGAACGTATATATTCCGGTGACATCCATTTGTATTTATGTCCGGCATGGTCCGTATGTACTGAATATAGAAATACCAATGTTGGTTCTTCCCTGTTTTTTACCAGGAAGTCAAATGCTTTTGCATAA
>CAJKZL010000427.1 GCA_905204385.1 uncultured Odoribacter sp.
AAAGGTGGATGAGCAGGATATGATCGTGCCCGTTTTGAAGTACGGGGTGAAACTTTTGTCCATCGGTTTTTTTGTAGATCCGGCATCGGCCACCGTCTGGAGGGGCCCTATGGCTTCGAATGCCTTAAAGCAAATGGTGGAACAAGGCTATTGGGATGAACTGGATTATATGCTGATCGATTTGACTCCGGGAACCAGTGATATACACCTGACCCTGGTGCAAACCGTGGCCTTGACGGGTGCGATCGTCGTAAGTACACCCCAGCAGGTGGCTCTGGCGGATGCGGTCAAGGGAAGCAATATGGTTGAATCGCCGGGCATCGATGTGCCGGTATTGGGGTTGGTGGAAAAAATGTCCTGGTTTACACCGGCCGAATTGCCCGATCATAAATATTATATTTTCGGTAAGGAGGGAGCAAGCCGATTGGCCGAAGAAAAAGGGTTGAGGCTATTGGGACAAATTCCTGTTGTACAAAGTATTTGTGACGGAGGGGATAACGGTGAACCTGTAGCTCTGAATCCCGACAGCATGACCGGACTGGCCTTTACCCAACTGGCAGCGGAGGTGGTGAAAGCGGTGGAAGAAAATCAGACGCAGGCCCGGCGGGTGAGAATAACCAAAAATTGAACGGAGAACTGAAGTAAGATTCGGTTTTCGAGGATGATGAAGTGTTTCTATTCCATATCTGTGGCGTTGGTGGTGGTGCTGAGTGGTTGTTCGGTGAAAAGAAATCATTTTTTTTCACGTCAATATCACCAGTTCACTACCCGTTATAATGTTTACTTTAACGGTAAACATGCGCTGAGAGCGGGAGAAAAAAAGATGGAAGACAAGCATAAGGAGGATTATACCGGCCTTTTGC
Source organism: uncultured Odoribacter sp. (assembly GCA_905204385.1). The sequence goes on from CAJKZL010000427.1 coordinate 864, forward strand.
CTGTCTTTTTTTCTGCGGATAAGGATACGCGGGCATTGAGTGCGGCCGATATGGAATATGCTGCAGCTAAAGCCGTTAAAGCTATTGAAAAGCACTCGATTACGGCCAAGCCCCGACGCAGGAAAAATAAAGATTCCAAACGTTATCAGACATTCCGCAAAAAGAAGGAATTCAATAATCAACTGGATAAATGTTATTTGCTTTTAGGTAAAGCTTATTTCTACCGCGGTAAGTATACTCAGGCCAGCCATACGTTCCGCTTTATTCAACGGCAGTATGCCGGGGATGAAAAGATCATGGCGGAAACGGCCGTATGGATGTTCAGAACGCTTACCGAACAAGGGAGATTTGAGGAAGCAGGACGGTGGATGAAGTCGCTCGAAGGTATGAAGCTCAACCGCAAGCTCGGGGAAATAGTCGCCGCGGCCCGAACGGATTATTACCTCAGACAAGAGAGGTTCGCAGAGGCTGTCCTGGAAGCGGAAAAGCTTATAAATGCCACTCGTAGTTTGAAACGTAAACCGCGTTACTATTTTATTCTCGCCCAGCTTTGTCAGACGATGGACCGGGAAAATGAGGCGATGACCGCTTTTAAAAAGTCGGTCCGTTTCAATTTCGATTATGAAATGACTTTTCAGGCAAGGATTAATATGGCCTTGGCCCTTCGCGAAGGAGATCGGGAAACCGAAAGGAAGTTGAATAAAATGTTGCGCGATTCCCGGAATGAGGAGTTCCGCGACCGGATCTATTATGCCCTGGGTGTGCTGGAAGAAAGAAAAGGCGACGAGGCTCAGGCTGTCGATATGTTTTGGAAGTCGGTGCGTGCTTCGGTCGGTAACGACAGACAGGAAGGATTGTCTTTCCTGAAACTGGGCGATTACTATTTTAAGGAGCGTGATTATATAAATGCCTGTCATTGTTATGATTCCTGTCTCTATGCCATGAACGCTGAAGATAAAGGCTATTTCGAATTGCAAGCCCGGTTGGCGGATCTGACTGCTTTGACGGCTTGCCTGAATACGATTCGATTGCAGGATAGTCTGATCCGGCTGGCGGCATTGCCGGAAGCCGAGCGTAAAAGGCTTGTGGAGGAAAAGAAGCAGGAGCCCAGGCAGAGAGAAAACGAAGGGCTTGCCGGCATACCCTCAACTCCGGGGACGAGCGATGCTGCCGGTTGGAGAACGGCGTCTTCCCGGAATCGGCAGGGAGGAGAGTGGTATTTCTATAATCCGGTGACCCGGGCTGCAGGGAAAAATGAGTTCAACCGCAAGTGGGGAAGGCGGAAATTGGAAGACCATTGGAGACGGCATAATAAATCGGTGGTGGAGTTTACGGATTCACAGAAGTTGCTTGTTCAGGAAGAAAATGCCGTTGATGCAACGAATGCCGGCCAACGGGAAGCGGACCTGAATGATTTGCCTTTAACGGAGGAGAAGCGCCGTCGATGTGAACAGAAAATAGAAGAAGCTTTGTATGAAGCGGGGGAATTGTATCGGTATAAACTGGAAGATCCGGAAAAGGCCTGCGAATGTTTCGAGGCTTATATCCGGCGTTTTCCGGAGGCTAAGCGTTTGCCCCTCGTGTATTATATGGCGAGCAAGACGGCTGCCGAAGCCGGAGATGCTGGAAAAGCCGCGGAGTTTAAACGGGTATTGAAAGAACGTTTCCCGGATTCCGACTTTGCCAAAGGCATCGACGACGAGGCTTATTTTAGGAAGTTGGAGCAGGTAAGGGGCATGGTGGAAGAACAATATCGTCAGGCGTTCGATTTGTACCGGAATGTATATTACAGGGAGGCGGAAGAGAGGTGTAACCGCATATTGGCTGAATACCCGGAAAACCATGTGAAGGCGAATGTATTGTTTCTGAAAGCGATGTGTGTGCTGAATACCCGGGAGGCGGAAGAGGGAAAAAAAGCCCTGGAAGAGGTGTTGGAAAATTCGCCTTCGCAGGCGATCGAAGCAGAGGTGAAGAATATTTTGCGCTTGATGGCTACCGGAGAAAAACCGGTGATTTATTCTTTGGGGGACATGGCCGAATCCAGACAGTTGAGACGGGAGCGCAACTGGAATTTTAGTCGTGAAGTGGATGGGGAAAACCGAATGGAATACCGTACTACTTATCAGGAAGCTCCCGAAATGGAACAACGGGTTGTGTTTTTGCTGCCGGAGACGATGACGGCGGCAGAAAAAAAACGCTTCGGCTCACGACTGAATTTTATCCATGAAGACGAAGCTACCGAAGGTAAAAGATATCGGTTGATGGAACAGGATGCAATTGCCGATAGAAAAGCGGTATGGATAGAAAAGTTCGGACATGTGGGCGAGGCGCTGGAATATCTGAAACGGATTTCTGCCGACCGTTATTTACTGAAGATTATCGGGGACAGGGATTACAGGATGTTTTCCATCGATTCGGCCAATCTGGCGCTGCTCGAACGGTTGAAGGATGTGGAACGATATGTGGATTTCTTTGCGGAGCATTATTTTGCCGATCGCCGGGAAGGGGAAATTATCGCTGGGAGAGAGGGGACGGCTGCCCATCTTTTCAGCGAAGGAGAGAAGCAGATGCATCATTTTGTCCTGGCCGTTCCTTCGCGGGATGTGAATGCCCGGCGGATAGCGGAGTCTCTGCGTCCGGTGAGTCCCGGTTTGCCGGTCGCTAAGGAAAACTATGACGCTTATACTGCTTTGATCGTGGTGAAAAATGTGGGAGATAAGGCTCAGGCATTGGCATATCTGAAGGAAGTTTTGAAAAATAAAGAGGTATTCGACAGG
>CAJKZL010000428.1 GCA_905204385.1 uncultured Odoribacter sp.
AGAATAAATCACGCTGACCTCCCGTAAAGGCTTGTTTTCAGCAAAAGCCCTTACCTGGCTTTTCTTGGATTCAGGCATATATTGCAAGGCCAACTCGGGTATCAGCGTAAAACCTCCTTCTACATCCACAATCCGCATTAAAGTTTCCAGGGAATTACTTTCAAAGCTAAAAGGCAGATTATTATGCTGCATGCCCGACATCGCACACAAGTTCACCACCTGACTACGAAAGCAATGCCCTTCGCCCAGCATCCAGATTTCCGGTGTCACAATATCTTTTGGACGAATCTCCTTCTGCTTCAACAACTCATGCCCCGGATGGGCATAAATAAGCATCTCTTCATAAAAGACCGGCCGTTCCACGATTTTTTCATCCCCGTAAGGGGTAACGAAAAGTCCGACATCCAAAAGATCATGCTTCAGCCTCCGGATAATCTCTTCGGATACCAATTCTTCCACCTCTATCTTCACTGAAGGATACTTACGGATATAACGACCGATAAAGACTGGCAATAAATAGGGGGCCAGGGTAGGAATAATTCCTATTTTCAGTTGCCCCTCCACCTCCTGCTGCTCTTCGCGGATAATCTCCTTGATGCGTTCGGTGGAAGAAAGTGCCGTCCGTGCCTGTTCTATTAGCTTTGCACCGATATCCGTGGGCACAACCGGTTGGCGCGAACGGTCGAAAATGATCACTCCCAACTCATCCTCCAGCTTTTTAATCTGCATGCTTAACGTTGGCTGAGTCACGAAACATTTTTCCGCCGCCGTTGCAAAATGGCGGTATTCATCTATTGCAACGATATACTCCAGTTGAGTTAATGTAATCATACCGCACTTATTCAAAAAAATCTTTCACCTTGCGGAAAAAACCTTTTTTATTTTCCACGTTCAAAGGCTTCAGGAAAGATCGTTCTTTCAAGTCCTCTATCGTTTTTTTCTCGTCCTTGTTCAGATTTTTGGGAATCCAGACATTCACCTTCACCAATAAATCTCCCTTTCCGTAACCATTTACATCAGGAATACCCTTACCTTTCAATCGGAGAATCTTACCGGGCTGAGTGCCGGGTTCTATCTTCACTTTTACTTTTCCCTCCAGCGTAGGGATCTCGACAGCATCTCCCAGCACGGCTTCCGGGAAGCTGATAAAAGTATTATACAATAAATCATTTCCGTCCCTGACCAACTCCGCATGTTCCACTTCCTCTATCAGCACGATCAGATCGCCGTTCATTCCTCCATGTCGTGCAGCATTCCCTTTACCGCTCAGCGATAACTGCATTCCATCGCCTACACCGGCAGGTATATTCAGGGTAATCACTTCCTCCGACAACTGCACACCTTCTCCATTGCAGTAAGGACATTTCTCATTGATGATTTTTCCTTCTCCTTCACAGGTAGGACAAGTGGAAGTAGTCTGCATGGCACCCAGAATAGTATTCTGCACCCGCGTAATCTGGCCCGTACCGTGGCAGGTATGACAAGTGGTATAGGAATTGCCTCCTTTAGCCCCCGTACCGTTACAATGCGTATCGGCCACATATTTCTTCACCTTGATTTTCTTCTCCACGCCTGTAGCGACTTCTTCGAGAGTCAGCTTTACCTTCACCCGCAAATTGGTCCCCCGGTTCACTCTCCGGGCCGACCGGCCGCCGCCTCCAAAGCCGAAGCCTCCGAAACTGCCGAAAATATCCCCGAAATGAGCAAAGATGTCATCCATACTCATTCCACCGCCAAAACCTCCGGCACCGCCGCCCATACCGGCATGTCCGATCTGATCGTAACGGCGCCGCTTCTCCTCATTGCTTAGCACATCATAAGCTTCAGCCGCTTCTTTAAACTTTTCCTCCGCCGCCTTATCGCCAGGATTGCGGTCCGGATGATACTGTAAAGCCAGCTTGCGGTAAGCTTTTTTTATCTCCGCTGCATCAGCATTCCTGGATACCCCCAGTACCTCATAATAATCTCTTTTCTCAGCCATCACTCCATTTTCAATTTCAGCCTCCGGTTTCGGACTTCCGAAAATCCAAAACCGGAGCTGAATATTTTTTATTACTTTATATCATTCACGACAAACACGCGTTTTTTACTGCGCTTCCCCGAGCATTTTACACCGGAACCTCTTAACACACCCTTCGTTCGGTTTATTCACCGACCACCACTTTAGGGAAACGGATGACTTTATCGTTCAGCGTATACCCTTTCTGAATGCAATCTACCACTTTTCCTTTCAGGTCCTCCGTAGGAGCAGGGATCTTGGTGACGGCTTCCTGTACTTCAGGATCGAAATCCGTATGCAGACATTCCATTTCCTTCACGCCGTTATGCGCCAGAAAATCTTTGAAATTCGCATAGATCAATTCTACCCCTTCCCGCAAAGCAGGCACATCCTTTGCCGTCTCCATGCTATTCAATGCCCTCTCGAAATTATCCATCACCGGAAGAATTTTGGTCAAGATCTGCTCTCCGGCACTTTTAGTCAGCTCCATCTTCTCCTTCAGTGTACGCTTTCTGTAATTATCGAACTCTGCGGAAAGACGGAGATATTTGTCATTCAACTCGGCCAATTTCTGTCCTAATTCTTCAACCTGCTGATTCTTATCTTCCTTTTTATTCTTGCCCTGCTTCCCTTCGCTGTGTTTTTCCGTTTTTCCGTTTTTTTCTTCCGGCATGCTCTCCTCTGCCGTATTTTGCTTCAATTCATCTTGTTCTGGAGTATCTTTTACTTCTTTTGACATGGCATTTATATTTTCTAAATTTTACTTTTCTTTATTTCTACGCAAAAAAGGTTCCCCGGATACCATAAAAATTGCTAAAGCAAAACTAAGCAAAATCTTTGCCATTACCAAAAACTGTCAAAAGACCCTTTCCCTTCCTGCCAATGTGACATAACTCAACATCATTTATTTCGGGAAAATTTCAAAAGTCCTTCATCGGCAAAACTGTAATAAGCATTTTCCCCGACAATGATGTGGTCATACAATTTGATATCCAAGAGATTTCCTCCCTCGAAAATTTTCCGGGTTACGATCTCGTCATATGGACTCGGATGCAAGGTCCCCGCCGGATGATTGTGTGCAATAATGATATTGCTGGCTTTACTATCCAATGCCTTCCGGAACAACATTCGCACATCGATAACCGTACCGTCCATCCCGCCCGAAGAAAGACATTCGCACCCCCGGACTCTGTTGCCCAACGTCAGGTAAATCACCCAGAATTCCTCATGTTCCAGATCAGCCAGGAAAGGCCGCAAATACTGATAAGCATCTTTACTGAACCGGATCACCGGAGAGGCCGAGACAGCCTCTACATTACGCCGGCGCCCTATCTCGATAGCAGCGACGACAGCAGCAGCCTTCGCAATGCCCACCCCTTTGTAGCGGTTCATCAATTCCCTGACCGTACACAGGGCCAGTTTGTTCAGATCATTATGATGATCCGCCAAAATGCGTCTGGCCACTTCTATTGCCGATTCCCCATTCACCCCCGACCGCAGCAATATAGCAAACAACTCATTCAGCGAAAGCGCCGAAGCGCCCTGCTTCATCAGTATATCTCTGGGACGTTCGTCTTCGGCACAGGAATTCAACGGAAGATAATCTTCGACCATATCAATTATAATAATATACTC
>CAJKZL010000429.1 GCA_905204385.1 uncultured Odoribacter sp.
GGGCGGGTAATCCGAACCTCCTGTAGCATCCGCTTCAATTCCATGGCCGCTTTTTTATGACCGTTAATCTCCCGCCCTTTCTTTCCGATCTCGGTCGAGAGCATTCCGCATTGAATGTTGCGGGCCTTGCCTTTCCCTTCGTCTCCTCCCCGCATGATCCGCACCAGGTTCAACACAGCATCCAATTGCCCTTCCTCGGCAATAAAGGGCTGTCCGCCCGGCGTACTGGCTAGGGAATCGAAGATGCTACTGAACATCTTCCGGTCGATTTTCATTTCCTTTGTCTCCTCTTCTCCATAGGAAACCGTAGCGATAAACCGGTTTTGGATCATATCGAAGGCCACCGCACGGATGGTATAGCAAACCCCGTTCCGCTTAAACTGCTTGCCATCAAAAATAAGGTTTACAATTTCCGTAACATTGATTTTATCCAGCAATTTGTAAGAAGACGACAGATAATACTGTTTCTCGCTTTCGACATAATCCCAGTCGAGAATGTCGTCCAGGTAATTTCCATGCCGGGCAATCACATCCACAATATTCTTATCGGCAGTATACCGCTTCAGCGTACGTTGAAAGTTGGGCCCGTCCTGGCTGGTCGCCTTTTCTTTGCGTTCGCCGTGGGCATCCATGTACAACAGGAAATTTTCAGGGTTGTCTACCCGGGTAATTCCGGCCTCTTCCTTCGAATAGTTTCCGGCACTGAGCATGATATCGATTTTATAAGGCATGGTGATATCACACATTCCACTCACCGTACTCCGCGAATTTAAGTCTTCGACATTACTGTCGGCACTACTCTCGAAGAGATATTTGTAATATTTAATATAATCCGGGTCGAAATCCGTCGTACGGGAGAAATCGCCGACTTCGGTACCGATTCCATAAAGATTTCCTTCAGCATCCTGAAATTCATGGAACATATCCCCTGCGATTAGTTTCACGGACCGCACTCCTTCGAGATTATTCCGCAACCACTTCAGGATGAAAGCGGCTATCATCTCCGACTTGCCTACTCCGCTATCGCCGTTGATTTCAACGACGAAAATACTGCCGTCGTTTTCCTCCACGGCAAACAGCGATCCATGACGGGGATTACCACCGATTTCCTTGATTTTTTCGTTGATAACGGTCAAGCGGGGCTTTTTAACATCCCCGAAATAATCCACTTTCTGCTTCAAAGGCGTTACTATGGTCTTTATATTGCCGTTTGGGCCGGGAATATCGAAATAACCGATTTGAGGGAAGGAGATCAACTTCTCGGGAGCCCCCAGAAAACTGATTACATCGGGAACGAAATTAGCGATATCCTTCATCGAAATATCTTCCGTATAATTCAAACGATAATTATCGGTCAGGTATTTCATATACCCCTTTTGAAAAATCACCAGTTCTTTTACCATTCCGTGTTTCACCACCTTACAACGATAGTCGTCCGAATCCATATTCGCGATAAAACGGGCCAGCCGGTTGGTAAAGAAAGAGGAATCCGGTCGCAGGTCCAGTAATTTCAGGTAATCATTCGGTCCGGCCTCTTCCGTCAGTTCCTTGGAACGGCTCTCCTGACGGTCGACTTTATGGAAAGGATATTCCCGCTTTTTGGCATCGGTGACAATACGGGTATGCTCCTGCACCGGTTGTTCCGAAGAAATCACCCCACACTTCTGCATCAGCTCGTTAATCCAATGAATACGTCCCTCCCCGAAGGTTTCCAGCACCTTATTCTCCATCTCGAAGCCTTTATAAATGGAAATCCCGTGCTGCACCATCTCATTCACGCTGGAATTCTGCTTCATAAAGGCAGTTTCCACCAAACGCACCAGAATATGGGTATATCGCTTGTAATAATCGGTTCCCTTGGTCCGCTTGATCATACTGATATAAAACAGCACCACCTTACGGCTCACCCGGTGGATTTCGCTTTCCGCCACCTTGATGTCCCGGCGCCGCATAATGTAATCATTGATTTCCTTCAGTTGCGAAGGCATGATCTCATTGATAAATTCCTCCGTGAACATTTTCACTTCCCCGTCCTCGCAAGCTTCGATCTTATCACTGAAGTATTTCAGCTTGGCAGAAACCAGCCGATAAAAAGAATGGTCGTTGTTCAATAAATACAGGAACAGGATCTTATCCGTCACCGGCAAATTTTCCTGATCGATGCCGGCAGCAATAGAATCCATAATATACCCCATGCACTTTTGGGCCAGCAGAGTCTCCTTAAATTCCGGTAAGTCCCTGAGCCGGTTGATAAACTCATCCACCCAGATTTGCAGGTTCAGGTCACTCAGCTTGATGCCGATAATTTCCTCGAAGGTTTCTCCTGCCACCCGTACAATCTCTTTGCGGCTGGGTTCAAGGCTTTCTTTTTCAAACGGCAGATTGAAATGCAACAGTATTTCCCGGATGTACTTTTTGATAATTACATTGATCCCCTCCAGTTTCGATTTATCCAATTCCGGATTTCCGGTAGCATCGATCGCCAGGATTTTCACTTTGCTGTCGGAAAACAGGATATGTTCCATCTCGATGAGGATTTCCCGCATAACATTTTTCTCCATCGGATCGTCCAGCACATTATAATTCGGCTGGAAAGTCTTTTTGTTTGTAATGTACTTCAGAATAACCGCCTTGCTATACTTGGAACTGACCGTATTGAAATCCAGGTCGGCAATGGCCGGTACATTTTTATAAATCTGTGCCAGCAAATTCTCGTACACTTTGGTAAAGGCGGCACTCCGGATGAATTCGAAAACATCGCGGCAAGAACCGATTTTATCGCCATGCAGTTCGATCACCGAATTCACCGAACGGTCGATGGTCGTAATGCTCACTCCGCTCCGCTCCGGCGAAGCATGATACAAAGTACGGATATCCCGGATCTGCAAAGAAGGAGCTTTATCTTTTTTATATTTGGCGGACAGGGGATAATCCGCAATAATCGTATCGATAAATTGCTTAGGCTTGGCATAAGCAAAAATTTCATTCAGGATAGCATGACTTTCCACCTCCTTATAAGCCGGGTCAAGGCGTTTAGCGGCAAACCGATCCCAGTATTTCATAAATAGGGTGAAACCGTCCTCCAATTCATATTTAAACACCTGCTTGCTTTCCTCCGTATCGGCAAGGAAACCACCGATAGCAAACCGTACCAGTCCGGTGGGATAAGGAACGGCAGCAATGCCGCGGTTCAGAGCCAGGTATTGACAAAAACAAAGCACATCGGCATAAGAAAATCCTTCCCCTACCCGGAAGTTAAACAGATAAGAACCGTCGGAGGGTAGCCAGGTTACCTCCGTGCCTTCAAATTTGGCTATCACCCGCTGCGCAATCTCTTTTGCCCAACTCATCCTTTGCAAGGATTCACTGCGGAAATTTTTGTTTACCCGGAAACGGTTCAGATTATCCACCAAACGTTTCTGATAGTACACGAATAAAGGTTCGTTGTGATATTTAAAATCATCAGGAAGAGCCAAAATATCCAGCTTATCCTAGGCTACCAACTCATCCAGCAAAAATAAATACAAAGGACTTCCTTCAAAACCGGCCGTCTTATGCAACTGACGGTTGACCACACTATTGGCATTGGATTTTTCGGTGCGCACGAATTGTACATGGATAACC
>CAJKZL010000430.1 GCA_905204385.1 uncultured Odoribacter sp.
CATCACGCTGACATCAGGCTCGTAGGCATCCTGTATCTCTTCATACCCCCTCCTTTTGTAGAAATAAAATAACTGCCCTTCTCCAAAAAATTCACGCATGTATTCTGATTCCAATATGTATTCAAAATATTCTCCCCAATCCTCACTTTCCAGGGACCGGGCATTCCTGACCTTATTCAGCCAGGACAATCCGGCATCCTCATCCTCAGCCCCTTCACATTCCGCTACAATATAATAAGCTTCGCTCACCCGTAGCATCGGTATCAACTGGGAATACAAGGTATCCGACTGGGCCTGGTATTTTCTGAATTTTTTATACGTGCTGCCTTCAATTTCCGCATCACCGGAAAACCATGTGGCATATCTGGAATCACCCTCTTCATAAAATATGACTTCATCGATAACGTCCGAAGCCGGAGCCAGGAGAGCTCCCAATTTCAGATTCTCCGCATCAAAATTCTTGGTGTAAATGTTTTTGCGATTAGAATTCTGCAAAGCAAATACCAATTCACTTGAGAACATCTGGTCCTGATCTCCCTGCATGGCCAGTTGTGCTTTTTTTGTCCAGGGGAAAAGTGCTTCCTGCACATCCACCACCTCCTTGGCTGCCGTATAAGCATTTTCCAAATCGTTCATATAAAGATATGCCCTGGCTGCCAATAAGCGTACAGCATAATAATTCATCCGCAAAGCCCGGTAGCCGAGAAACGGATTGGCAGCATTGGCACTCAGGGGAGTAGCCGCAGTCTTGCTCGGATCATCTTTCAACAGTATAGCCGCTTCTTCCAAATCGGACACGACATGGGCCATAAAAGCCTTGGCCATCTTTTTGGGCTGCCCCGCCAAAGCAAATTCATCATAATAGGGTATAGTGAGCTGCTCCTCATTCGCAGTAGTATATACAGGCCCCCACAAACGGAAAAGGTCGAAATGCAGTAAAGCCCGTAAGCCCAAAGCTTCCCCTTTAATCAAGGCATAGTATTCGTCGGAAATCACTTCCCGGCGTTCCTCGCAATTTTTCAGGATCAGGTTAATATTGGCAATCAACCCGTATGCCTTAGCCCAGATCGGCGAAACCCGCCCTTTCACCTCCTCGGCTTTAAAATGAAACTGCATGGCTTCCCGGTTATAAGTCGCGGATTTGGATATAGCATAACGCTGGGCCAGAATCTCTACAAAATCCCAGGTCAGGGCCTGTCCGTATAAATTAGTAACGTTCAGGTCGATGTAAACACCGTTCAAGGCCAATTGAAAGCCCTGGGGCGTCGAGAAAGTGGCATCTTCGGAAATCCGGTCATCGGGCTTTACGTCCAGCCAATCGTTGCAGGCACAGAGCAGAACCGGAAATAGAAGTAGTAAAATGTATGTTTTCATCCTGATGTATATTAAAAGTTAATACCCAATGCAAATGATACCGAACGGGCAAACGGATAATCGATACCGCGTTCATCGTCTATAGAAGAAATCCGGCAGATCTGGTTCATATAAGCACTGACCGTCATTCCCGACACATGGATTTTCTGCAACCATTTCTGCGGTATTTCCCAACCGATACGTATGGACTCCAGAGAAATGAAATTATTCTTCATCACAAAACGGGAGGACATCGGAGTGGAATCGGTCAGGGAGATTCCCTTGTACTTGGCCTTATCACCCGGCTTCATCCATCTGTCGTAGAGCGCCCGCCTGTCCTGGTTACTCTGTAATCCCGACAAAGAAATATTTTCCACCTTATTGTACAAGGTCGAATTAAAGAGATCCCCCCCGAAACTATAGCGCAATTGTACGCTTAATGAAAGCCCCTTATAATACAGCACATTTCCTAATACTCCTTCCAGCTTGGGACGGCTATCCCCGACCTCCACTTCATCTTCGTAATCGTACTCATACGTGTAGCGGCCGTCTTTGGTCAGGAAGACTTCCCGTCCCGTAGCCGGGTCGATTCCGGCAGAACGGACCGACCACAATGCCGAAGTACTTCCGCCGTCATAATAACGCACCAGGCTCTTCGCCAGGTTTTCGCGGTTCAGCTGATCCAGTTTTTGCCCCACTTTATCGTAATAGCCTTCTCCCCATCTGAAATTCAGGCTTGTCGTATAGTTAATCCGTTCTTTGGGTTTATAAATCCAGGCATAGCGGATCGTGCCGTTGACTCCTTTATCCACCTGTTTGCCTACATTGGCAATGCGGCTATCTGTCCCGACAGACAAGGGTAAATTGATGGAGGCCATCAAAGGGTCGGTACTCTTATGATAGAAATCCAGTATGATGCTGAAACGGTTGTGGAACATCGTCAGGTCGAGACCTATATTCTTATCCAAAGTCCGTTGCCAATCCATGTCGGGGTCTCCGTAAGATTCGACGACCACACCGGCTCCAAAATTATTCAACAGCCAATTGTTGAAGGAATAGACCGTAATCGAAGTGAAGGAACCGAAATTCTGATTCCCTGGATTTCCTACGGAACCCCTGATTTTCATCTGGTTGATAAACGGCAGATGGGCCTTCATGAATTTTTCATTGTGGAGGTTCCAGGCCAAACCGACGGACCAGGTAGTGGAGAACCGTTTGTTTACCCCAAAGACAGAAGTCCCATCCGCACGAAGGTTAAAGTCCAGCAAATAACGGTTGTCGTAAGAATACCCACTGTTCAGGAAAAAATTAGCCCCCCGGTCTTTATTTTCACTATAACTGGGTGCCCCATCCTCCGGATACGAATTGATAAATCCGGGAGAAGAAAAGTTCCCTTCCGGGAATCCGTAACCGGAGAATCCTTTAGAGCTGGAATTGGATTCATTGATCGTAGCACCAAAGGTCGCATTGACCTGGTGTTTTTCGCTTAAGAGTTTACCGAACGTAATCATCAGATCGCCGTCATAACTCATGCCGTCCGAACGGCTGTTCGAATAACTTCCTTTCTTCAACTGTTCGGTCTTATCATAACGAGTATTTTCGGGGGAAGTAAATGACTCCGATTCCGAAGTGTTCTTATTCAACCCGAAGCGAAACTGAATCCGCAAAGCTTCCACCGGGTCGTATTCCAGACTCAGACTGTTCCGCAGCCCCAGGGAATTTCCTTTATTATAACTGCCCAGGGAAGCATTCCACAACGGATTGGCCACCCAGAAAGATTCGTAACTGTGTTTCGCTATATTTTCGTACGTCCTGGCCTCCAGCCATTTTTCGATACCGCCTCCCGGCGTACGTTTCTCATAATAAGGATTTGCCCGCGAATAAGCAGAAAACGCAACCACCGGATTTTCGGTATTCCCGTAATCCACGGTCAGTTTATTCATAAATTGAAACTTCTCCTTCCGGTAAATAAGGTCTACATTCACACTCAGTGTATTCCGGATAGAATTTTTCATGACGCCGTCGATATTTGAGTAACTGACTCCCAAACCGTAACGCATCTGCTGATCGCCCCCTTCGAGATAAAGGTTGTGTTTGTGGGTAAAAGCCGTGCGCAAAGGTTCGGACATCCAGTAAGTATCCACGCCACGTTTTACATTCTTCAGCAGGTCTTAATAACGCTGGTCCAGTTGTTCCTGGGAAATGTCCAGGTTGGTATCGACCCTTACGGCAAGCAGTTCGCTTGGCGGCTTTTCTTCG
>CAJKZL010000431.1 GCA_905204385.1 uncultured Odoribacter sp.
CAAGGGTTTGCGGAGAATTTAATAACAAAATATAACAGTTATTAAATCTCTTAAAACAGGTGAAATCTCAATCGGAAGTTGTAGAGGAGGAAACAAAATGCTAACCGTTAAACCAACAGCAGAAATGCTTGCAGAGTGGAAACGAATTTTTGAAGCACACCATGCAGCGATGAAGCCAAACCGAAAAACAGGAACAGAAGTAGACCAATATTTCAGAAATAAATATGCCCATCAAGTATTTAACGATGCAGCTTTTCATGAAATAGTTGCACTCAATATCACAGAGAATGCATTCTCTCGCAACAAATTGCCCAAAGGTGTGCTTCCTAATATAAAAAGCTATAAGACAGGCAATGCTCTTGTCGGCATTGATTTAAGCACAGGAGAATTTCATATTGAAAGCGAAAATATCGAGGAAGTAATGCCACTGCACGATGATTTGTTTGTCTACCGTGGATTAGATGAGGAAGATTTGAAAAACATCTTTTGGGTTGCGGAGTATGTAAAACTCATGCAAAACTAAATTCCAGTTTTTGAAACTGAGAAATCGGTATTTGAGGAGGCGAATGTAATGAAAAGTACGGACAAAATAATAGACTATTTGAAAAAGACTTATCAACCGGAATCGATAATTGTCTATGGTTCTTTTGCTGACGGAAGTGCAAATCTGAATAGTGACTTTGATGCACTTATTATTGCAGGAAAAGAAAAACTGCATGATTCATCTTTAGTTGATGGCGTTGTTCTTGATGTATTTATTTATCCGCCGGATCAGTTCCTGTCGGAGTACGACCCGGCTGAGTTTGCACAGGTGTGGGATGGGAAAATCATACAGGATAAAAACGGAATGGGTGGATGGCTAAAAAAGAATGTACTTGACTATATAGAACATATTCCCTTAAAAACGGCAAAAGATGTTTCGCAGGAAATTAAATGGTGTGAAAAGATGCTGTTACGCACAATGCGAGGAGATGTTGAAGGTTACTATCGTTGGCATTGGTTATTGTGTGACAGCCTTGAAATATATTTTGATATAAAAGGCATACACTATTATGGTCCCAAAAAAGCATTACATTTTATGGAAGAAAGCGATTCAGAAGCGTTTCATATATATTCGAAAGCCTTGTTGGAGTTTAATCAAGAAGGGTTATCCGACTGGATAAATTACTTGAAAACCATTTTTTAAGATTTACAATTTCAAGTTTGTGTAACTGAAACTAGAGCAACAGCCCCAAATTGATGTTTTAGTTTTTATAGACGATAATACAAGAGTATGCCTATCTCTGCCCCTCCTTCGTTAAATAATGCACACCCCCGTCAGTAGTCTGAACCCCCTTAACTGACTACGATTTGACTACTACACATTGCTTTGAATTGCACCATTTTGAAGTATTTTGTAAAAAGTGTAGTTATAAACAAGAAAAAAGATGATGCCCGGAAAAGCCGATAAACCAACGCAAAACTCGGCATTACAGGGCATTTCATAACAGGAGAATTTTATGATTAGAGTACATTTCATCTGCCACGGCAATATTTGCCGCTCGACTCTTGCTGAGAGCGTATTCACCCACAAAGTAAATTCCCTCGGCCTTGCCCACAATTTTGAAATCGACAGCTTCGCCACCAGCCGCGAGGAGATCGGCAATCCGCCGCACTACGGGACAGTCAATAAACTGCGCGAGGAGCACATTCCGCTCGTGCCGCATTACGCAAAGCAGATTACATGGAAGGATTACGAGCGCGCCGACTACATCATCGGCATGGATACCGCGAATATCCGCAATCTGAACCGGATGCTGAAAAATGATCCGGATGGAAAGGTTTACAAATTTCTTTCCTTCACCGGTTCCGGCCGCGATATTGCGGATCCGTGGTATACGGGAGATTTTGAGGCGACGTACCGCGATGTCGTGGAGGGATGCAACGGCTTTCTGGCGTATCTGCGCCGGGAAGGAAAAATCTGAAAAACAAAAAGCGCCGAAAACAAGGCCAGTGCCCATTTGCAGAGAATGCGGCACTGGCCTTTTACTATAAGAAAATCCTATAGCCACTCCAAAAAATTAGCAATTAGACGTAACCAGACAGATATGGTGTGATAACTGCATAGAAAACATAGCGAAATAATAGGAAAACAAAAGCTTTCTTATTTGAAATTCATTCGATAGAACACGCGAAAGAGAGGCAGAAAATCAATGGCGAATTATGATTATGAGATTATAAATGGAAGAAAAATCCGCGTAAGACCAAAAGAAACCGTATCGGAGATCGACAAAAACGGCTATTTCCGCAGACAGCCGAATCACTTCACGACTCCGTTCGGCGACGGTGAAAACGATCTGAAGGCAGAAGGTAATAAGAGATACCGTCTCGTCTGGGCAAAGCTGTGCCACTGGTCCAACCGCGCGGCGATCGTAAGAGAGCTGGAGGGCCTGGAAGATCAGATTTCCGTCAATATGGTAGAACATGCCCCGCATGAGAAAAACCTTGGCTGGGAATACGTTTACAATGAAAACAACATCGACCCGGTGCTCGGTGATCAGTTCCTCTCTGAGGCGTATTACCGTGCTGATGATGATTACCAGGGAAGAACGACCGTTCCGGCGCTGAGCGACACAACGACGGGAAAGGTAGTCAACAACGATTACAACTGGCTGACCACTTATTTCGAGGTCAACTTCCGCCCATGGCACAAAAAAGGCGCGCCGGAGCTGTATCCGGTGGAGCTGCGGGAAGAGATTGACAAGATGAATCTCTGGCTCTTCGATAATATCAACAACGCGGTATACCGCAGTTCCTTCTCCAGAAGCAACGAAGGCCATTTCGACGGTGTGAACACCTTCTTTGCAGATTTTGCCGTGCCGCCGGCAGACGCCAAGGGAAGAATTGAGGGAGAGAAAGACGGCTTCCGCGCCAGCACACACTACGATCTGGCACTTCCGAAGATTGACTGGGATGCACAGTGGAAGGTTTCGACCGAGCGCGCCTACCTGTCCTCAGACCCGACCCATCCGATCTATCTTGGAAACAACCGCAGATTCGACATCGACCCGACCTGGTACGATCTGGGCGCAGAATCTCCGAAAAAAGAGGAGAAAGAAACGCCGCCGTCCTGCGGATGCTGCTGCGGCTGATCAAATCATAGATAAAAAATAGAAAACACCGTTTCAGAGGCAGATTTCCAAAAGGAAATAAACTTCTGAAACGGTGCTTTTTTCCGACGCACAAACTGCAAAAGGAAGGGCATGAAATCCGCTTATCGTCCGAAATGGAAAAATCCCTTTTTCTCATACGGCTCACTCGTATACGAAACCAGCTCATATCCGATGTCCTTGATCTGCTGTTTCAGATACGGAATATCGAGCGGTGCTTCGCTGATGACAACGGTCTCGCCGTTTTTTGCAGAAGAGTTTACTTTTTTTGGAGAGCAGCTCTTGCGGACTACATCATTCATATGGGATTCGCACATGCCGCACATCATACCATCAATTTTTAAGACTGTTTTAATCATACAATACCTGCTTTCTTCCGGGAATACAGCGAAACGAAAGCGTGCCGGACTGTATTCCTGGAGTTTGATGAAAAATTTGAAATCACATACCCTATCGGGG
>CAJKZL010000432.1 GCA_905204385.1 uncultured Odoribacter sp.
CTCGCCTCCGCTCGTGATAACCGCGCTCCGTGACTTCGGCCGCGTTCGGCAATGAACCGACAATCCCTGCGGGATCAATAAAAGAGGAAGGACGAAAGTTTCGAATCAATTCGATCTTCCGTCCTTCCTCTTTTATTCGCCTACGGCGTTTTGGTGGTCATTGCACTCACTAACTGCCGAAGTTATCGTACAAGATATTCTCCGGCGGCACGCCGAGGTTGTCGAGCATCTTGACGACCGAAGCGATCATCATCGGAGGTCCGCACATGAGGTAGATGCAGTCCTCGGGAGCCTGGTGGTTCTTGAGGTAGTTTTCGTAGAGCACGTTGTGCACGAAGCCCGGCGTGTACTTCACTCCGGCGGCGTCCGCCTCGGGATCGGGACGGTCGAGGGCCAGATTGAACGAGAAGTTGGGGAAATCCTTCTCGATCTGGTGGAACTCGTCGAGATAGGGAACCTCCTTCAGCGCGCGCGCACCGTACCAGAACGACACGGGACGCCTGGTCTTTTCGGTCTTGAACAGGTGCATCAGGTGGCTGCGCATCGGAGCCATGCCCGCACCGCCGCCGATGAAGATCAGCTCCTGCGTCGAGGGCAGATTGTCCGGCAGGAAGAATTCGCCGTAAGGACCCGAAATCGTGATCTTGTCACCCGGCTTGCGCGAGAAGACATACGACGAGCAGATGCCCGGGTTGACCTTCATGAAGCCGCCCGTAGCCTTGTCGAACGGAGGCGTGGCGATACGGATGTTGAGCATGATGATGTTGCCTTCGGCCGGAGAATTGGCCATGGAATAAGCCCGATAGGTCGGTTCCGGGTTGTGCATCTTCAGGTCGAACATTTTCATTTTCTCCCAGTCGCCTTTGTATTTCTCGTCAATGATCATGTCTTTGAAATCTACGTCCAAAGCAGGTACGTCGATCTGGATATAGCCCCCGGATTTGAATTTCAGGTTTTCACCCTCGGGCAGCTTGACCACAAATTCTTTCAGGAAGGTAGAAATGTTGCGGTTGGAAACCACGGTGCATTCCCATTTTTTGATCCCCATGATAGATTCAGGGATGCGCATTTCGATGTTTTCCTTTACTTTTACCTGACAGGCCAGACGCCAGTCCTCATGTTGTTGTTTGTAAGAAAAAAAGCCGGTTTCCGTCGGAAGGATAGAGCCTGCTCCGGAGTCTACCTGGCATTTGCACATGCCGCAGGAACCTTTACCGCCGCATGCCGACGGCAGGAAGATTTTCTGATTGGCCAAGGTAGCCAGCAACGAACCGCCCGGTTCGGTGGTCACCACCCGTTCTCCGTTGTTGATACTCACTCTCACATCCCCTTTGGCCGTCAGTTTGGCTTTGGCAAACAGCAGGATGCCTACCAGGATCAGGGTAACCAGGAGGAATACCACAATACCGGCAGTGACGATTGCTGTATTTATTGCTAATAGGATCATATAATTTTAGATTTTAAATTTTAGATTTTAAATTATTTATCCTCGCTGTTAGCATCTTGTGCTGTGGCGGTTTCCGTAGACGGTCTGTCGGCCGGAGTGCCTTTCATTTCCGTCGGGTTGGGCATATCTTCGGCCGGAGATGCCGGCATAACGTTTTCAGTTTGTGCTGGCTGACCTTTCAGCTTGCTCAGGTCGATGCCGAGGAAGCTCATGAAAGAAATAGCCATCAGGCCAGTAACGATAAACGTGATGCCGATGCCGCGCAAAGGAGCAGGAATATCGGAATATTTCAGCTTTTCGCGGATAGCAGCGATCAGGACAATGGCGAGTAGCCAGCCGATGCCGGAACCCAGCCCGAAGGTTGTGGCTTCGAGTACGTTGGCATAGTTACGCTGTTGCATGAACAGAGAAGCACCCATGATGGCACAGTTTACAGCAATCAGGGGCAAAAAGATTCCCAACTGATTGTACAAAGCCGGGGTGAATTTCTCCACGATCATTTCCACCAATTGTACCATTGCGGCAATAATAGCGATAAACATGATAAAGCTCAGAAAGCTGAGGTCGATGTTGGCCGCTTCCTCGCCCAGCAACCATTGCAGGGCGCCACCTTTCAATACGTAATTGTCCAGCAGGTAGTTGACCGGCACAGTGATAAACAGCACGAAGATTACAGCTATTCCCAGACCGAACGAGGTCTTCACGGTCTTCGATACGGCCAGATAGGAACACATACCCAGAAAGTATGCGAAAATCATATTGTCGATGAAGATCGAGCGGACGAATATATTTAATAGATTTTCCATGTGTTATGTGCTTTTAGTTTTTTTCTATTAAATCCTTGTTTCTGGAACGGTGTACCCAGATAATCAGTCCCACCAGGATCAATGCCATAGCCGGCATGATCATCAAACCGTTGTTCAGGTAGTGACCACCGTTTTGCATATACCAGGACTCAGGAATGATGCGGAAACCATAAAGGGTGCCGGAACCCAGCAACTCGCGGAAAAAAGCTACGATCACGAGAATCATGCCGTATCCCAGTCCGTTGCCGATGCCGTCGAGCAGGGAAGGCCAGGGCTTGTTGGCCAAAGCGAAAGCTTCGATACGTCCCATGATGATACAATTGGTAATGATCAGGCCGACATATACCGAAAGCTGTTTGCTTACGTCGTAAGCGAAAGCCTTCAACAACTGGTCGACGATGATAACGAGGGCGGCAACGACCACCAACTGGACGATGATACGGATCCGGGTAGGAATGGTGTTCCGCAACAGGGAAAGGATCACGTTCGAAAAAGCCGTTACGGCGGTTACCGAGAGTCCCATCACGATGGCGGGCTCCAGCTTGGCGGTAACAGCCAGGGCGGAACAGATACCCAGCACCAGTACGATGACCGGATTGCCTTTGCTCAGTGGATTGAGCATCACTCCCCGGTTCTTTGCTGAAAATAATGCGCTCATTTTATTTTTGTTTTAAAAACGGTTCGTAATAGGTGAGATAATTCTTGACCATGTTTTCCACCCCTTTGGAAGTAATGGTACCGCCGGAGATGGCGTCTACTTCGTTGGGGCCGGTGGCATTACCGCCTTTGACGACATCGATTCCTACCAGCTTATGGTCGGAGAATATCTGCTTGTTGCGGAATTGTTCGTTGAATTTCGGGGTAACGATTTCAGCTCCTAATCCCGGAGTTTCTCCCTGGTGGTCGAAGAAAGTACCGTAGATGGTGTCTTTATTGTCGTCCAGGGAAATATAACCCCAGATGGGACCCCATAGTCCGGCTCCGTAAATCGGAAGGATGTATTTGGTAGCTCCGTCCACATCGGCTACAAATACCGGTAATTCCCGGTTGGCCAGTGGTTGTTTGTATTGTTGTTCGATGTTGACATCGAAAGCTTTTCCCGGCACTTTTTCTCCTTTGGCATTGATGATGAATTGTTCTTTGATGTATTTGTCGAACAATTCAGCAGAATTGGCTGCCGTAGAGGAAATGTGGATGGCACTCAGGATGTTCTGTCTCTTTTCGTTTTGCCGGTTTTCGTTTTGCCGGGGCTGCAGGGAAAGAGAAACGATGGATAGTAAGGCCGCAACCACTACTACCAGCACCACTGAATACAGAAATGTATAAGTATTTCCTTGTCTGATCATAC
>CAJKZL010000433.1 GCA_905204385.1 uncultured Odoribacter sp.
ACGATGAACGCGTTATCCGCGCTGTAATCCTCGAAAAGTATCTGACCGTTCGACAGCGACTTCGTTTTCGACTCATAGGCGTGTATCTCAGCCATTGTGCACGGCTCCCTGCCGTGGGCGTGGTCTATAAGAAACTCAGCATTCACGCCAAACTCCTTGTAGAGAATATCCTCATTCATCTTGGCGACTCCGCCCATGTCGTACACGCCGTATTTCGCAAGACGGCGCGCAACGCCGCTTCCGACGTTCCAGAAATCGGTTATCGGGCGGTGAGACCACAGCTTTTCGCGGAATTCCTTCTCGTCGAGCCAGCCTATGTGATCCGGGACATGCTTCGCGGTGATATCCAGCGCGACTATAGCAAGGAACAGATAGGTCCCGACTCCGGCGGAGGCTCAGAAGTGGGTTTCTTCAAATACAGCGTACATCAGGGTCTGCGCGAGCTGCTTCGGAGAAGTATTGTACATGGCGAGGTACGGCGTTGCGTCGATGAAGCATTCGTCGATGGAGTAAACGTGGATATCCTCCGGGCTGATGTACCTGAGGTACACCCCGTACACCTGCGCCGATACCTCCATGTACCTTTTCATGCGCGGAAGGGCGGTGATGTACTGGACGCCGGGAGGAATCTCGAATATACGGCAGCGGTTACGTATCCCCAGAGCCTTCATCGCTGGGGTTATCGCTAGACATATCGCGCCGTTCCCCCTGGAGGGGTCTGAAACCACAAGGTTGGTCGTGAACGGGTCAAGGCCTCTGTCGGCGCATTCCACCGAGGCGAAAAAGCTTTTAAGATCTATGCACATAAATATGTTCTGCTCCATCGTTCCGCCTCCGATTCATCTGTTTACAATATTATGAACTTTCATATTTTTATTATACACGAACTTTGCCCGTCTGTCACTGGTAATTGTAACCGAATATCCGGCAGAAATATATTCACTATCAACAAATATATGAACAAATCTTTTCTGACGCCGAAACGGCTCAGCACTTGATTTTTTTATCGAATTATGATATACTATAAAATATGTATTTAAAGGGATTTAAAGTACACATCATGGCGGAAAATGTAGCATATCTGTCCTGATTTGTTATGATATCGTGACGTTTAGGTAAAAGTACACAAAAATTGAATCTGAAAATGTGAATTATCAATGCTTTTTATCATTGACAGATTTTGAATTAAAGGTTATTATATTATTGCAAAGAAAAATTCATGCCGCATTGATTTCCTACAAATGGGAAGTGATGCAAAACGGCGTGCTTTGTGAATCGATGCTGCTTTCGCAGCGTGATTCCGAAGTATGAACATGGAAAGGAAGAAACACAAAATGAAAAATGTTTGGAAGAAGGTGCTGAAATTGTGTTGACCAATACTCCGTTGTCGATCCGGATGGGAGGAATTCAGGAGTTTGCCCAAGAACACCAGGTTCCTTTGATTCCTGCCGATGCTACCAGCATGGAAGATCTGACGAATTTGTTTAATGAGTCCATGCGACATTTTGGAGGTAAGGTGGATTTTATCCTGCATTCCATCGGTATGTCACTGAATGTCAGAAAAAAGAAGCCTTATGACGATCTGGATTACGACTATTTACAAAAGACCCTGGATATTTCAGCGATTTCTTTCCATAAGGTACTGCAGACAGCTAAAAGGCTGGATGCCATCAACGATTGGGGGTCTGTGGTGGCGCTTTCCTATGTGGCTGCTCAGCGTACGATGTATGAATATAACGATATGGCGGATGCCAAAGCTATGCTGGAATCCATTGCCCGGAGTTTCGGTTATATTTATGGCCGCGAAAAGAAAATCCGGGTAAATACCATTTCGCAATCTCCCACGATGACAACTGCCGGCAGTGGAATTAAAGGCTTCGACTCGCTGGTAGATTTTGCCGACCGTATGTCGCCTCTGGGAAATGCCGATGCCGAAGAATGTGCCAATTATTGCATTTGTTTATTTTCGGATCTTACCCGGAAAGTAACCATGCAAAACCTGTTCCATGATGGGGGATTTTCCAGTATGGGGATGAGTTTCAGAGCTATGCATCAATACAACAAGAGTTTTGATTGCGAGGAAAAAGAGTGAAGCAGTTTATGGGTTGAACAGCTTCCGGGGCTTTCGTTAAAATAATCCGGTGAGCCGGAAACAATGATGAAGAAATAAGATGTATTTATTTTTTGATACCGAAACGACAGGGCTTCCTAGGCGCTGGAATGCTCCGGTTACGGATGTGGACAACTGGCCCAGATTGGTTCAATTGGCCTGGATGGTATGCGACAGGGATGGAGAGATTGTCGCTAAAGCAGATCGCCTGGTACAGCCCCAAGGATTTACGATACCCCCGGAGGTTTCCCGTATTCACGGGATCACTACCCGAATGGCAATGGAAAAAGGACGCCCGCTGAAAGAGGTGATGGAGGAGTTTGCTGACCGGATCGATGGTGTTTCTGCCTTGGTAGGCCATAATATCAGTTTTGACGAGTGTATCGTAGGAGCTGAGTTTGAACGGTTGCGGATGATGACTTCTCTCTTTTTGAAGCCTAAATATTGCACTATGAAAAGTTCGGTGGATTATTGTAAGCTTCCGGGGAAAAATGGATTCAAATCTCCCAAACTGGCAGAGTTACACGAGATTCTGTTTGGTAAGGGCTTTGAGAATGCTCACAATGCTTTGGCAGATGTTGAAGCCACAGCCCGTTGTTTCTGGGAATTGAAAAAGAGAGGAGTTGTTTTGAGATAACGTCCCGTTTCCCGGGTCGGATGTTGGATGATGCCCGGGTAAACAGGCTTAGGGAAATTAGAAGTATGGCAAAAAAGACGGAATTCGGTACTAAAAATAATGTCAGGGATTTGCAGGCGGAGTATGGAAAAATGCCGCCTCAGGCAGTGGATTTGGAAGAAGCGGTATTAGGGGCATTGATGCTGGAAAGGGATGCTTTTTCCATCGTAGGCGATTTGTTGGAGCCGGCTGCCTTTTATAAAGATGCCCATCAAAGGATTTTCAGGGCTATTCACAAGTTGTTTATCAATGACGATCCCGTAGATTTATTGACGGTCACCGAAGCATTGAGGCAAAGCGGGGAGTTGGAGCAGATAGGAGGCGCTTATTATTTAGCTCAGTTGACGTCGAGGGTGGCGTCGGCGGCTCATATCGAATTTCATGCTAAAATCATCGTTCAGAAATATTTGCAGCGCAAATTGATCGGTGTATGTTCGGAGTTGCAGGAAATGGCGTATGATGAAGCTACAGACGTTTCCGATCTGATGGATAAAGCTCAAAAAGCGGTTTTTGACATTGCTGACGGGAATATTAAGAAAGATACGGCTGAAATAGCTCCCATCATAGACGAAGCTATCAAGGGCATACAAGCAGCCGCTGAAAAACCGGACGGGAGCAGTGGATTGCCGTCGGGCTTTACTGCTTTGGACGCTGTCACTTCGGGATGGCAGCCTTCCGATCTGGTGATTATCGCTGCCCGCCCTGCTATGGGAAAAACGGCGTTCGTTTTATCGATGGCCCGGAATATGGCCGTCGTGCATAAGCAAACAGTCGCTATATTTTCTTTGGAGATGTCGGCCGTACAAT
>CAJKZL010000434.1 GCA_905204385.1 uncultured Odoribacter sp.
ACCGGCATCTTCGAACGGAATAAATTCAAAATAACCGTTGTTATAGGGAGAATTACCGCTCGTTCCCGAATTAGCATTGGCCTTTTTCATCAAATCGAACTCAGTGACTTTTTCCTCATGTACACCCTCCTGGTCTTCGTAAACGGCATAAAGCGCCACTTTCCGGTTATTCCACGCTTTATAGGAAGCACTAAGCTTGTAAGTACCCGGCATCACCTTCTTGGCTTCGATCACCCCTTTGGTATTCCGGATCACCGCTTGAAATTGAATCCAGGCATTTTTATCGCTGGAGGGCATATTGGCGATCAAAACATCTTTCCCCAATCCATACGTATTGGTCTGAATGCTGAAAGTCACACCCTCGGATCCCTGCAGCAATTCGCCTTGTTTGGACTTATCGACCAATAAAGCATAATAGGGCCGGATTTCCAGCTTTTCCATATACTCTTTCCGGGGAAATACCAGGGTCGATACGATATACACATTTCCATTGCTACAATTTTCAAAATCTTCCTTTACATATTCTTTATCCGTGCGCCATTCCGAACCGTGTACCGAGGTCAAGCTGCGGCCCGTCGGATAACTGGTCATTCTTCCGCTATGAACGACGCTTTTCAGCATCCACGTCATGATGCGGTTGGTATCGGCGGTGGTAAATTCCATTTTCATCTGAGCGAAGAATGAAGAAACCGACATCAGCATACTCTTCACCACATCATTGGTCGGTAGAAAAAGAGTCAGTTCCCTTTCCTCATCCCGGATATCTCCCCTTGCCGGAAGAAAAGGATTTTCGATCACAAACACCGAATCATACACCGTGTTTCCCAACTCATTTTCCCCGATCGGCAAACTGTTGGCCCGGTCGAACACCGTATCATTGTACGCATTGAGCGTATCCCGGAAAATCGAACATTCATCTCCCAGGCTCATCATATATTCATAAATATTCTTCTTGGGAGTCAACACCCCGTCTTTCAGTTCATGCACCACGCCATTCTGACAAATTTGGTTCATGCGTGTAATGGTTACCTCATCGATGGTATAAATATTTTCATCGACCTCCGTTTTCAGAATTTTCCCAGCCAAAGTATGGATTCTTCGGGACTCCAATTTAGATTTATATAAAGCTACATTGTTGATGTGGTTCTTCATAAACTGCCGGAGGGTCGTACTATCCGCCGACTTGATTTCTATGGGTATATTTTCGTTAGGAATCGCCCACACCGTCAACACCTGATTTTTTGTCAGCACCTCGTCCACTCCGGCTTTTTCCAACAATCCGACAAAGTCGGAATAACTCTCCTGAGTCTTTAAATAATCCAGCAAATTCAGGGGAGACACCGCCTCGCCTTCGTATTCGCCGACCTGATTGAAATACTTGTCCCAGGCCGTATTACACCCGACCAATAATCCCAGGGACAGTATCCATAAATTAATATATCTGAATTTCATAATAGAATTATTTTACAGGGGTAAACACTAAACAGTCGATATCGATATCTCCCTTTTTCAGGGCCGTGATTTTAAACAGGTGAGAAGACTGTTCGGAAAATTCAACCGTACCGATATCGGCAGTATAACTACCGCTGGCAAAATTCAAGGAAGCCGAGATAATCTGATTATCGATCGCCAGCTTGGCCGTACCTCGCGAATCATACCGGATGGAATGCAGGGTAACCTTGTACTTTCCCTTAGCAATAACAGGCATTTTGAACTGTGCCCAACCTACATAGCCTAAAGACATCGACACCGCATCATTTTCGTAAAAATATTGTCCCGAACGCAAATAATACCGCAGCGCCGCATCGTCGTCGGGAACGGTTTTCCAGGTCACCCCTTCCGCTTTGGCCATCTCCCGGTCTATTTCCAATTTTTTTCCATCGTCATTGCTGCTCCACTTCTGGTACAGCGATAAAGCGCGGAAACATTCATAATCCGTCAATTCCCAAACGACCACTGCCGGCTCGGCTTCCGCCATATAAAGGATTCCGTCCAACTCGTGCAGGTAACCGTTGTTGGCGATTTTATCATACTGTCCTTCCACCAGCATCACCCCTTTCCCATCGGCATCGGCATTAAATACCAAATGGCTTTTCACGTCCTTGACCGAGATCAACTGAGTGGCATCATAGGTATTCAAGTTTTGCACCTTGGTTTCCACATTTTTATCGAACGTCCCTAAAGCCTGAAAATCCTTCAGATCTTTCGACACATGATAGTACATAAACTTCTGTAAAACTTCGGCCCGGTTGTCCGACTGATATCTTGTTTTCAAATGTTCCACCAGGTCGTTCAGGGAATGAATGCCGGCCACCCGGAAAACACTATCCGATTCGATGAACACGGTCTTGTAGTCACGGACCGAAACCACATCGCTGAACTTTCTTTCGTAGCGGCTCAGCAGGGTATCCAGCCGGCATTCGAGAGCCGCGGCCCGGAACACCGAATAACGGACGGAATCCTGATCGATCAGGTCCCAGGTCGTGGCAATAACCGGACGTAACACTTTATCCAGAATATGCACCACCGTATTATTCAGCAACTCCTGATCGGCCTTGATCACGAGGGCTTGTTTATTGATATAAATGGCATTATATCCGCCATCGGTAAATTCTGCCGTCAGATAGTCACCCGACAGCGTTTTATTTCCCAGTTTGCCGACCAGGTCTTTCGATTTATAGGTGACATCGGCAATCAAATGATAACGCACCAGCAATTTGGCCTTTTCCAGGTCCATTTCGGCTATGCTGTTCCATCCATATTCGTGCAGATAATCCGTGACTGCTTCGTTATCGGCAACAAAACAGGTAAACTTAGAGCCGACATTCACCGCATCGAACAGATCGGCCTTTTTCATCAACTCCACCCACAGGGAAAATTCAGGCTGCGCTTCCAGCCATTCTCCCACAGGCAATTCCTCGTATGCTGCAAAAGCATCGTCCATATAAGGGTCGTCACACCGCATCAGCGTGAAGCAACCCAACACTATCCATATCGATAATAAAATCTTTTTCATATTGCTGAAAATTTTCCGGTTCATTTTAATCTACATAATAGGGATTCTGTACAATCACTCCATTACTATGCTCCACTTCGTTTTTATGAACCGGCAGATAATAGCTGTTCACATCCGACAAACGGGATTTCCAAATTTGGTAGTCCTTCGCATCCACGCCCGACAAGAGAGCTTCGGTCACATATTCCTGATAAGCGTAATTCTCACGCTTAGCCACCCGCAGAATATCGAACCAGCGCTTCCCTTCGGCTATAAACTCCCGGCTCCGTTCGCCGATCACCAATAGAAGGGCGTCGCGCTTCGTAGAAGGCAGCGTAGTCAGGCTATTTTCGGGATATCCCCGGTTAGCCCGGAATACATTCAGCACATCCTGCATTTCCTGGTAGCGTTCCATCATCGCCAAAGCTTCCGCCTTCATCAGATAAATATCGGACAAACGGTAAATAATCAGATTGGCATCGCGCTGATCGGAACTCCGGATGTATCCGTTCTCCCCGTATCTTCCGGTCCCGGCATATTTCCAGATCTTGCTGTCGTAGGACGACTCGATGAGATAAGAAGCATTAGCTCCCCT
>CAJKZL010000435.1 GCA_905204385.1 uncultured Odoribacter sp.
TGATCGGGGCAGTCTACAGCAGCCATTAGGTTTTGGAATACCTGCTATGGGCACTGTTGTTCATCCTTATCCTCTGGCTAGGAGGTAAATTGGGGGTAAACAGCAATCTCTATTACATTTTCTTCGGAATCATCGTCTGGTATTTGTTCTTGAATTCCGGCATTCATCCCACGATTTCCGGAGTAATCGTAGCACTGACCGTTCCGGCCCGGCCCAAACTGAACGTATACGATTATGTGAAAGATATACGGTCTAACCTCCAGAAACTCCCCGAAAATGCCCGAAAGAAAGACAATAAATACATATTGAGCAATTCCGAGCTATCTCTGCTCAGGCATGTAGAATCGGTTTCGGACAAGGTGATCAGTCCCTTGCAATCTATGGACGACAACCTGCATCCCCTGGTCAATTACATCGTCATGCCTCTTTTTGCCTTCGCCAATGCCAGCATTTCTTTCGAACATTTTGCATGGAAGGATATAGAGGGAGTTACCCTGACCATCTTTATTGCCCTTGTCTTCGGTAAACTGATCGGAATATTCTCTTTCTCCTGGCTGGCGATCAAGAGCAAACTGCTCAACATGCCCGAACATATGAACACGAAAAGTCTTTTCGGCGTCTCTATGCTCGGAGGAATCGGTTTCACCGTTTCCCTGTTTATAGCCAATCTTTCATATGCAGGAATGGCTGAAGGCGGGAACATGCTGCTGAACCAAGCAAAACTCGGCATTATCTCAGGTTCCGTTTTCTCCGGTGTTGCCGGCTATTTACTCTTGAGACATTTTTACCGAAAACGTTCCGGGACTTAATCGTTCAGGTCCCTGAACATCACTGCTCTCACCCGTTTATTCACATCCCCTCTTTGGATGTGTAAGGAATATCGTACACGTAAAAAGCGATTGAAAGTTTGCAGAAGGGCATAAAAATTGTCTGTTATTCCGTTATTTCTTAACGGAATAACAGACAATAAAGATTCCTTATATCAATTCAGCACAATTTCGTCTACAAACAAAAATCCCAGATTTCCCTTCCCACCGTGCCAGTCGGGAATCTGACGCTCGGAACGGGCGGTTACTTTCACATAACGGGCTTTGACAGGGTCGAAGGTCAGCTTATGAGTATAGATGCCATTCCGGTCGGAAGCCTTCATCACCGGATAATCTTCCGAAGCCACCGGACTAAACTTTTGTCCATCGTCGGATACTTCTACGGCAAATCCCCGGGCATCGAAAATCCAATCCCCTTTTTCGACACAAGTAGCGATAGCTGCACTGGAAATTTCGGTGGGCTGCTGTAAATCGATCACAGCCTCCAGATCATTTCCATAGAAAGCAATCCAACGGCCGGTTTTATAATTTGCATTTCCCTGCAAACCGTCCACCAGAGTAGGGGCACCTTTGAAACCATACTGTATATGGACAGGCTGCAGCAGCATAATCGGCTTTAGGGTTGCCTTATTCAAATTGATTTTTTCCGTCAGCATCCGGCTATTCCCCGATGGCCGGATGGCCACCGCTTTCAGCGTACAATCGTTTTTAATTTTCAAAGGATCGGAATAACGCGAAGAAGTAGCCGAAGGTTCCGACCCATCCAGGGTGTAACGGATATCGGCCTTTCCCAAGGTGGACAAGCTTACTTCCAGCACACCCTCCTGCGCATTCGGGCTAAAGTCGCCTTGGATATCGAATAAATGCCGGGCATAATTATACCCATAAATATCGTAAATGTCGAACATTTTCGGCATGCGGGAAAGAAAATCCTCATAATTTTTCTGGCCAGGCTCCACCCATTGGATTTCTGAAAGGGCATCCATACGGGGCAAAACCATATATTCCACTTGCCGGAAATTAGGGATATATTCCGTCCATAAGTTCGCCTGAGTTCCGATGATATGCTTGGCTTCCTCGGGAGTCAGATTCTCCGGAACCGGATCAAAACTGTATACCTTTTCAAGGGGCACGTATCCTCCGATAGCTATCGGTTCCTGATCTTTGTCTTTAGCCTGATAGTAATCGAAATATAAGTACGAAGTAGGCACCATAATCACGTCGTGTTGCAGTTTTACCGCTTTCACGCCTTCGTTTACGCCTCTCCAAGCCATAATGGTAGCGCTGGGAGCTACTCCTCCTTCCAGAATTTCATCCCAACAGATAATGAGGCGGCCATGCTCATTCAAGATTTATTCGAATTCCGACATGAAATAACTTTGCAATCTTTCTTCAGCAGCATGCTGCGAGTCGCCTTTAAGTTTCAAAGCCTTGATTTTAGCCTGGCATTTGGGACATTCTTTCCAGCTGATCTTCGGACATTCGTCTCCACCGATATGGAAATATTCGGATGGGAAAATTTCCATCAACTCGTCCATAACATCTTTCACAAATTGCAAGGTCTTGGGGTTTCCGGCACACAACACTTCTTCGGAAACTCCCCACATTCTCCATACCTCATAAGGACCTCCCGTACATCCCAGATCAGGGAAGGCAGCCAGAGCCCCCTGCATATGTCCCGGCATGTCTATTTCCGGAATAACAGTGATATAGCGGTCTTTCGCATAAGCCACAATTTCGCGGGCTTCTTCCTGAGTATAGAATCCGCCGTAGGGGATGCTGTCGTACTCGCCGCTGTTGTGGCCGATGACGGTCGCTTTCCGCACAGACCCTTTTTCGGTCAGTTCCGGCCGTTTTTTGATTTCGATGCGCCAGCCCTGGTCGTCGGTCAGGTGCCAGTGGAAACGGTTCAGGTTGTGCAGGGCCAGCATATCGATGAACCGTTTGACGGAATCGACGCCGGTGAAGTGGCGGCTCACGTCGAAATGCGCCCCGCGGTAGGCGAACCGGGGCCAGTCGTCGATCTTCACGGCGGGCAGCAGCACGTCGCCCCGACCGACCGGCAGCGATTTACGCAGGGTCTGGATCCCGTAGAAGACTCCGGCTTCCGACGCTCCCGTAATGGTCACACCGCCCTTGTCCACCGTAAGCCGGTAGGCTTCCGGCTGCTGCGGGTCGCGGCCCGGCGCCAGGACGATGTTGCCTTCGGCGTCCGAAAGGCCGCCGTGCGTCATCTGGAGTTTGAGGCCGGTCATCTGGCCGATATAACCGGCCAGGAACGCGGCGGTTTTCTGCATCTTTTCGTTCCCTTCGGGATAGACGATTTTAGTGTCATTGCTCAGGCGGAAACCGGCGCCCTGCGCCTTCTCGATTTGCTGCGGCAGCGGAATGACCTGGTAATCGGCCTGTTGAGCGGGATCTCCGGAACAAGAGGCGAGGATGCCTGACAACAGGATCGTTCCCAATAGTCGGTGGATGGTTTTCATTCGATTATCGGATGTTTTCGGTTAGTAATTTCTACGGATTGTCATTGCGGGAAGGCGGGGCATACCCAACCATTTTACAAAGCTAACGAATTTTTGTATAAAGATAAAGGTAAATATATACGACTTGACCCAAAACCGTGTAATGATTGCCCCGAACGGCACCGCAGTGCCGTTCGGCATAGGGAATCGGGAGTTTTCTTTGTCGTAAGAGGGCGGTACGAACCCGAAGTACGATGAGCATCGAATATGCTGTAAGGGTAAATTC